>NZ_JAODMP010000013.1 GCF_025464835.1 Mycetocola sp.
GTGATCTGGGGAGTCAACTTCGTCGCCATCGACGAAGGACTTGCCGGCGTGCCTCCCCTTGTCTTCGTCGCGATGCGGTTCCTCCTCGTGGCGATCCCTGCCGTCTTCTTTCTTCGGCCGCCGGCAATCGGGTGGCGGAACATCCTGTTGATCGGTGTCTTCCTCAGCCTGGGTCAATTCTGCCTGCTCTACCTGGCGCTGCACCTCGGCATGCCCGCCGGTCTCGCTTCGCTGCTGCTGCAGACCCAGGTCATCCTCACCATCGTCATCTCGGCCGGTTTCCTCGGCGAACGCCCGAGCCGCCTCCAGCTCGCCGGCGTGCTCGTCGGGTCGATCGGTCTCGGCATCGTGGTCGTCGGCCACAGCGTCACGGCACCGTGGGTGCCGATGGTGGTCACGCTGGGCGCCGCGCTGTCGTGGGCGATCGGCAACGTCCTCAGCCGCCGCGCGAAGGCCGCATCCGGGCTCTCCCTGGTCGTGTGGTCTGCTCTCGTCGTCCCCGTCCCGAGCTTCGCGCTGGCGCTGATGCTCGACGGCCCGGATACGGTGTTCGGCGCCCTGGCGAATCTGTCGCTCGTCGCGATCCTCAGCACGGTGTACACCGTGGTCGCGGCGTCACTGATCGGTTACGGGATCTGGAACACCCTCATGGCGCGTTATCCGACGAGCGCCGTCGTGCCGTTCACCCTGCTCGTGCCGGTGATCGGCATCGCCGCAGCCTGGCTGGTGCAGGGTGAGGTGCCGACGTTCAGCGAGATCCTCGGCGGTGCGGTGATGCTCGCCGGGCTGGCGACGGCTGTTATCCGGTGGGAGCGGCGTTCGCCGGTGTCACTGGAAGTCCCTGGACCGGGTCCGAGCGCTCAGGGGGAGCGGTTCGAGCCGGTCGGCCAGTAGGTTGATGATGCCCTCAGGGGACCGTTCCAGGATGCCACGGACGATCATCGCCGGGGCCTCCCTCGCTGTCCTCCGGTAGCGCCCCCATACGCCGACGCTGCAGATCACGTTGACGAGCCCGGTTTCATCCTCAAGGTTGACGAATGTGATGCCGCTCGCCGTCGCCGGGCGTTGCCGATGGGTGACGACACCGCCGACCTCGATCCTCCGCCCGGATTCGGTGGTTTTGAGTTGCTCAGCGCTCTTCACACCCCGCTCGGCCAGCATCTGCCGGACATGCCGGATCGGGTGATCGTCAGGGGTGACACCGGTCGACCACAGGTCGTTGATCACCTGCTCCTCATCGGTGAGCATCGCGAACAGCGGCGGCTGCACGGTGAGGGAGCTTCCCTGCAACTGGTCAGGACGCTCCTGGGATGCCTGCTCCGAGTCCCACAGGGCACCTCGCTTCGAAAGCCCGAAGCTGTCGAACGCACCGGCGGCGGAAAGGGCCTCGAGCTGGGCGGAGTTGAGGCCGACCCGGCGTGCCAGGTCGCGCATGTCGCGGTAATCGCCGCCGCGTTCCCGCTCGGCCACGATCTGCTCGGCTTTGCGCACCCCGATCGAGGTGACGGCGGCAAGCCCGAGCCGCACCGCGTAATGCCCGTCACGACGGTGGGTGGCCGGGTCGAACGGCGCCGACCGGTCGAAGGCTTCGACCGGGGGCTGGGTGTGATCAAGGCAGGTGTCGAGGCCGGTGGGTTTTGGGACTGCTGATCTCGATACACCGGCCTCGCTTCGCTCGGTCGGCACTCGATCAGCGAGCGGGGCCTCAGCGGGTGGAACAGTGAGCGGCTCCAGCCCCGCCTCCACCCCGGAGAGCAGGATGTCGGGGCGCCGCGTCTCGACACCGTGCCTGGTGGCATCCGCGACGAGGGACTGCGGTGAGTAGAACCCCATCGGCTGGGCCCGGAGCAGGGCGGCCAGAAACGCGGCAGGGTAGTGCAGCCGCATCCACGCGCTGGCGTAGACGAGCAGGGCGAAGCTGATCGAGTGGCTCTCGGCGAAGCCGAAGTTCGCGAAGGCCTGGATCTTCAGATAGATGGTGTCTGCGTCCTCGCCGGTGATCCCGTTCTCCGCCATTCCCCTGTAGAGCTTCGCTTTGAGCGATTCGATCTTCTCCTGCCCGCGTTTGGATCCCATCGCCCGGCGCAGAAGGTCGGCATCCTCTCCGGTGCAGCCGCCGACGACCATGGCCCTCTGCATCAGCTGCTCCTGGAACAACGGCACCCCGAGGGTGCGTTTCAGCACCGGTTCAAGATCCGGGTGCAGGTAGGTGACCGGTTCTCCCCCGGTGCGCCTCCGGATGTAGGGGTGCACGGCACCGCCCTGGATCGGCCCCGGCCGCACCATCGCGATCTGGATCACCAGGTCGTAGAAGCGCCGCGGTTGCAGCCGGGGCAGCATGCCCATCTGCGCGCGGCTCTCCACCTGGAACACCCCGACGGTGTCGGCACGGCAGAGCTGGTCGTAGACCCCCTGCTCCTCCTTCGGCATCGACTGGAGGTCCCATCGTTCACCGCAGTGCTCGTCGGCGAGGTCGAATGAATACTGCAGCGCGGCGAGCATGCCGAGCCCGAGCAGGTCGAACTTGACGAGGCCCATCCAGGCGCAGTCGTCCTTGTCCCACTGCAGCACCGTGCGCCCGTCCATCCGGGCGTGCTCGATCGGGCACACTTCGCCGACAGGCCGGTCGGTGAGCACCATGCCTCCTGAGTGGATGCCGAGGTGCCGCGGAAAGGTCAGCACCTGCTGGGCGAGATCCACCACGGGTTGCGGGATGTCGTGGTCATCACTCGAGGTGACCGCACCCCAGCGTTCCACCTGCTTCGACCAGGCATCCTGCTGCCCAGGACTGTGGCCGAGAGCCTTCGCCATGTCGCGCACCGCGAACTTGGGCCGGTAGGTGATGACGTTCGCCACCTGAGCGGCGTTGAACCGGCCGTACTTCTCGTAGACGTGCTGAATGACCTCTTCACGGCGGTCGGAGTCGAAGTCGACGTCGATGTCCGGTTCTTCATCCCGCATGCTGGAGAGGAACCGTTCGAACGGCAGGCCGTAGGCGATCGAGTCGACAGCGGTGATGTCGAGCAGGTAGCAGACTGCCGAGTTGGCCGCTGATCCGCGCCCCTGGCAGAGGATGCCGCGGCTGCGGGCGAACTGCACGATCTCGTGGACGATGAGGAAGTAGCCGGGGAAGTCCTTCTGTTCGATCACGTCGAGCTCCCGTTCGATCCGTTCGGTGACGGAGGCGTCGGCGCCTGGGTAGCGTCTCGCAGCTCCTTGCCAGGTGAGTTCCCGCAGCCAGCTCATCGGGGTGTGGCCCTCAGGGACCTCCTGCAGCGGCAGCCCGGGTTTCACGCTGCGCAACCGGAATGCCAGCTCGTCGGCGATCTCGACGGTGCGGGCGACGGCGCCAGGGTAGCGGGCGAACCGGCGGGCCATCTCGGCGCCGCTTCGCAGGTGCGCCGCTCCGGATGCCGGCAGCCAGCCGTCGAGGTCGTCGAGGCTTCTCCGCGCCCTCACCGCGGCGAGCGCAGACGCGAGCGGATGCTGCGCCGGTGTCGCGTAGTGCGCCCCGGTCGTGGCGACGACCGGTAACCCGAGTTCGGCGGCGACCGCCGCGAGGGTGTCGTTGGAGGTGGAATCCTCCGGGTTGCCGTGATCGACGAGTTCGACGACCACGTTGCCGTCGCCGAACAGCCGGACGAGTTCGGCGAGTTCCCGCCGCGCCCCGGCCGCGCCCTCAGCGGCGAGCGCCTTACGGACCGCGCCCTTGCGGCATCCGCTGAGCACCAGCCAGGTGCCGTCGGCTGCGGAGGCGAGGTCGGCGATGTCGTAGCAGGGCTTGCCCTTCTCGGCCCCTGCGGCGAGGTGCGCCGCGGTGATCGCACCGGCGAGGCGGTGGTAGCCCTCCTCCCGCCGGGCGAGCACGACGAGATGGGTGCCCTCGGGGTCGGGTTCGCCGTTCTGCGGTTTACTCAGGCCGATCGACAGTTCAGCGCCGAAGATCGTGCGGAGCCCCGGGTGGGCTTCGGCCGCCTCGGCAAGGCGGACGATGCCGTACAACCCGTCATGGTCGGTGAGGGCGAGACCGTCGAGGCCCAGCCGCGCTGCCTCCTCGACGAGCTTCTCCGGTGAGGAGGCACCGTCGAGGAAGCTGAAGTTCGAGTGCGCGTGCAGTTCGACGTACGGCACCGCTTCGGGGACGGGCTCGGGGGTCGTCTCGGGAATGTAAGCCAGTCGTTTGCGAGACCAGGCCGGGCTGTCGCCGCCGTCCGCCCCGGGGGGAGGCGAACCGGGCCGGCTGGTATCCGAGAGAGCGCGTTCGAACTCGGACCACGGCACGGGAGGGTTATGCCAGCCCATGCGAATTCCTCCTTTCAGCGGTGTCAGTCATAGCGGGCCTCCGCCCACCAGCCGGAATCGTCGAGGACGAGGAGCCAGGCTCCCCCACTCTCATCGACGAGCTGGAACCGGTTCAGCCGCCGGCCGCCGGCATCCCACCAGCGTTCGGTGACCGGCCACGGGCCCGCCCACGCCGAGACCGCACCGGGCTTGCCGCCGGGCTCCGCGAACGACACGGGAACGGCGGAAAGCTCGCCCCGGTCGTCGACGGCGACGTCAGCACCTCCAGCGCCGGAGACGAGGACCCGACGACGCTCGGGGAACACGGTCGCCGGCGGGGGCCCAGGTACCCGGCCGGGCCAGGGCAGCCCCTGCGATGCGCGAACGGATGCCTCCCCGCCCGGCGGCAGGTCGCCCCACGGCACGAGGATTCGGCGATCAGACGGCTGCCTGCCGCCGGCGATGCGGGCGGTGAGCACCCCGGTGTGACCGACCATGCTTTGCACCCGGGAGAGACCGGAGTGGATGCGCTCATCGGTCGCCCCGCCGTATAACCCGGCTTCGTGGTTGCCGGCCGGGTCGACACTCTCCGGTTCCACCCGGAGTTTCGCGATGGCGCTGTTCAGTCCACTCTCGGCGATGCCTGCCCCCTGCACCTGCCAGCGCACCCGGTCGAGCACATCACCGGCGGTGAAGAACCGGGGATGCAGCCAGGTGCGTGAGCGGGAGTCCCCGTTCTCGGTGGACACCTCGATCCGGATGGCCGTCGCGACGAGCGATGACGCCTGCAACCGTGCCACGAACTCCTCTGCGGCGGTGCGGAACGCGAAGGCCACCTGGTCGACCCGGTCGAGCGGCGGCTCGAATTCCACCACGCTCGAGTGGTCGGCCGGTGGCACCCTGGCGTCGACATCGCTCGGGTCGAATCCGGACGCGAGCCGGTGGGCGAGCACTCCGTCCGGTCCGAACCGGTCGCGGACCTGCATTTCGTCGAGCCTGGCGAAACTGCCGAGGGTGTGGATGCCGAGCCGCCGAAGCAGAGCCGCCAGTTCGGGGCGGGCGAGCAGTTCGACACCGAACGGGGCGAGGAACTCCGGCGAGCTTCCGGCGGGAACGATGCGGATGTTCTCCTCGGCCGGCGAGTGCAGTTTCGCGGCCTGTTCAGCGGCAAACGGGCCGTCGGCGATCCCCACCTGTGCGCCGGCGACGCCGACACTGCCGAGAGTGTGCAGCAGGGCCTCCGCTGCCTGTCGTTCCCCGCCGTAGTACCGGCTTGGCCCACGAGCACGCATCACGCAGGTCCCGGGGCGGGAGAGTTGCACGCCTGGCACGATCTGTTCGACGGCGGCGACGACCGGTTCGAACACCCGGTGGTCGAGCACCGGGTCGTACGGAAGCACGAGAAGACCGGTGCAGCGGGACTGGGCTTCCCGCACGCGGAGACCACGGCGGACTCCTTCAGCGCGGGCCGCAGCTGAGCACGCGAACACCTCACCGCGGTCGATCAGGGCGAGCGGGGCATCCGGTGCGAGGCCGAGTTCGGCCGCCACGGCATCCGTCGGCCAGTCCGGGCACCAGAGAAGGAGGGTTCGCACGGGTGACGAAGCAGCCATTCGAGAGGAAGGCGAAGGCAGCGGGCCGGTCATGAGACGGCCATCTCGTGTCGCTCTTGGTTGGCGGGCACTGGCCGGACGGCGGGCACGCCGGCCAGCCCGGCCGGGCGGATGCCCTGTTCGGCGTCCGGAAGCCACAACTGCTTTCGCCGCGGTTTGCCGGTGAGTGTGCGGCCGGTGACCGACACGGTCACCCGGCGGGCGGCCAGGTAGCCGTGGCCGTCGCCGAGTCCCATCCACCGGTCGTCTGATACCCGCAGCGTCGCTTCACTCTGTGGCCAGTCGCCGAGTGCAATCAGCGTTGACCCCCGCTGGCGCAGCCGCGACCCGAGCCGCGCAACCTCTGCGGCGGAGAGCGCGGCCGGTGGCCGGGCGAGCACCACCGTGACGACGTCGGCCAGGGCAGCGGTGACCTGCAGCCACTGCAGGCCAGGGTCGGGCACGAGCACGAGCCGATCGAGGTCGATGCCTGCCGCTGCCGCTGCTTCGACGCCGAGGGCAGGCAGGCCGACGACGCTGCACCACGCCCCTGCCGCACTTGGGCCGGCGAGGAGCGCGAGGGCAAGACTGGTCGATTCGTGCACCGAATAGGCGGTACCGGCGCGGAGCACCCCGCCCGGCAGCAGTTCGGCGATTCCCGGGGATGTCGGTAGTCCCTGCGAATCTATCCGGGTGCGCTGCATCCCTCGAATACGCGCCTGCAGCTCCGCGACCTGGCTCGCCACCGGAACGGGCGAACCGGCGAAAACCGCGGGTCGAGAAGAGGCAACGGACAGGGACATGCGTTAATGGTCGAACACATGTTCGATTAAGTCAATCGGGCGAAACAGCCCGGGAGAGTCACCTGCCTTCCACCCCTGTCATACTGAAATCCGATCCCGAAATGGCAGGAATGCCCCGAAAGCAGACGAATGTCCGACAGGACCAGCACCCAGGCAACGACCTCTCCTGTCGAACCCGCACGGATCTCCTGGGTCGAGCACGGCTCACCCCGCTCAGCGCTCTGGCGCTCCGAGAGCGGCTGGCCGCCCCCCGCTGCCGTTCTGCTCGGCAGCGACGACCTCACCGCCGAGAAGGCGTTCCGGCTCGCGTCAGCGGGAACCGCCATCCTCTGGACAGGTGACTTCCACAACGCCAGGCAGCTTCTCAGCGCGATGGGCCGGCGCCTCGCCGATTCTCCCCGGCCGAGGAACGACAACATCACCGCGGCGTTCCACCGTTCACGGGAGGACGCTCTTCGGAGAGCGACCATTCTCGGGATGCTCCTGGTCCCGCTCTCCGCTGACGGCACCATTCCGCTCCGCCGCTCCCCCGACATCCGCCTCGCCGCCGTGCACGCCTGGGGTCCGGTCCGCGAAGCATCCGTTCTCTCGTTACGGGAACTGCTCGGCGTGATCGGCGCAGAGGAGTGGCGGACGACGGGCGTCCCGGTACCGGCGCTCGGCGCTCGGATCCACCCGCACTACGGGGTCTTCTCCCCCGTCCGCGGTGAATACCTCGACCTCGTCGCCACCGCCCCGCTCCTCCCGGATGCGGTCACCGCTTTCGACATCGGCACAGGCACCGGGGTGCTGTCAGCGATCCTCGCCTCCCGCGGCATCCGTTCGATCACCGCCACCGATATGGACCAGCGGGCGATCGCCTGCGCGCGCGAGAATCTCGCCGCCCTCGGCTTCGCGGATGCCGTCACCGTGGTCGAGGCGGACCTGTTCCCAGACGGTCGCGCCGACATCGTCGCCTGCAACCCGCCGTGGATTCCTGCGGTCCCGAAAACAGCAACCGACTTCGCCGTCTACGACGACGAGGGGCGGATGCTCGCCGGCTTCCTCTCCGGGCTGGCGGGGCACCTGACACCCCACGGCGAGGGCTGGCTCGTGATCTCCGACATCGCGGAACGACTCGGGCTCCGCTCCCGCGGCGACCTGCTGGACGCCATCGAGAACGCCGGGCTCACCGTGATCGCGAGAATGGACACCCGCCCGACCCACGCCAGGGCAACCGACGCCACCGACCCGCTGTACGCGGCACGGGCCTCAGAGGTGACCTCGCTCTGGCGGCTGGCAGCGAAACCTGCCGCCGTGCCCGCTTAGACCGGCGCGAAGCCGTCGGCGCGCACGCCCCAGCTGGCTTCCCAGGTCTCGCCGGGGGCGAGCCATTTCAGGCCCTGGCCGGAGTTGAAGGCATCCGTCGGCGCCGACATCGGCTCGATCGCGATGGCCTTCGACTGCCCGGGGTACAGCTCTGTGGTGAACACCTGCCAGTACGGGAAGTTCTCGTCACCCCAGACCGTGACGGTGCGCCCGTCCGGTGCCGATATGGAATGCTCCGAGACGCCGTCCTGGATCACCGCACCGCCGAACCCGTCGTCGAGCTGGAGTTCGCCGAGCAGCACTCCCTCGCGGAGATCGTACGGCGTGCCGTCAACGGGAACCTCGGCTGTGGGCAGCGATCGCTCATCGGCTTCGAAGTGGGTGGTGACGTTCACGGTGACCGTGAGATCCTCCGGCTTCTCGTCGCCGATCGTGAAGAACGGGTGAGCTCCGATCGCGACAGGCGCCTCAGCATCCGACTGGTTCGTGACCGTGTGGGTGACGTCGATGCCGGCATCGACGAGCCGGTAGGTGACGGCGGTGTCGAGGAGGAACGGGTACCCGTTCTGCGGGAACACTTTCGCCTCGAGCCGCAGAGTCGACTCCGTGCGCGCTCGGACCGAGTACGGGCTGAAACGCAGCAGGCCATGGATGGCGTTGCTCTTCGCCGGCTCGGTGATGGCGAGTTGCTGGGTCTCACCGTCGAGGGTCCAACGCCCGTCCCTGATCCGGTTCGGCCAGGGCATCAGCACGATCCCGCTGCCCCATGGCCGTTTCACGCCCGCCTCGTATGGCGGCACGATGTCGATTCCTCGGACGCTCAACCGGCGGATGCCTGCAGCCACCTGGGTGATCGTCGCCGAGATGACGCCGCCTGATGGCGTTTCCAGGCTGAGGTCGAACTGTTCGCCGGTGACTGAGTTCATGGCTGTCTGGGCTCCTCGAGAACACGTATCTTCCGAGCGTAGTGCCTCGGCATGCCACCGGCGCCGGCTGGCCAGAAAGCGGTGCGACGGGAGGACCGTGTGAATGGCAGGTCGCCCTCGAGGTGACATTCGTCCGCGAGTGACGCTCAGGCGGTGAGAATTTCGACGCCGGCCGCCGACAGCTCGGCGACCAGCGCGGGGTCCGCCGTTTCACTTGTCAGGACCAGGTCGACCCGGTCGAGCGAAGCGATCGTGCCGAGGCTCACCTGGCCAAGCTTTGACGCATCCGCGACGACGATCACCCGCTCCGCTGCCGCAACCATCAGCTGTTTCACCTCGGCCTCCGGCAGGTTCACGTTCGTGACGCCGTGCACCACATCGACGCCGTTGCAGCCCAGGATGGCCACATCGGCGTGCACCTGGTCGAGCACTGTGCGGGCGAGCGGCTGCACGAGCGAGTGCTGGAGCGGTCTCAGGGCACCCCCGGTCACGATCACGGTGAACCGGGGGATCTCCGACTCGAGCTCGAGCGCGATGTGGAGGCCGTTGGTGATGATCACGAGGTCTTCCAGGTCGGTGCGCTCCCGGAGCGCCTGCGCCACGGCGAGCGTCGTCGTTCCGACATCGAGCAGGATGCTCTGACCGGAGCTGACCAGTGAGGCGGCAAGCCTGCCGATTGCCTGCTTGTCCTGTGCGGATGCCGTCAGGGACTCCTCGAAACTCGATTCACGGTCGCGCGCCTCCATCGGCACGGCACCGCCGTGGACCCGGCGGATCTCCTCGCCATGGTCGAGAGCGGCCAGGTCGCTCCGGACCGTCACCTCGCTGACACCGAAAAGGGTCGACAGTTCGGTGACCCGGACGAAGCCCCGCCCGCCGATGAGTTCGGCCATCCGCTGCCGGCGCACAAGGGCGGGCACGGCGTCCTCGCCCTCGGGCCCGGCTTGCTGAGCGATCACGCCAGTAATTTTCGGTTACTTTCGACTACTTGTCAATATCGAAAGCTTTTGCCTAGAATCGATGGCGTACTCGAAACCGCTCGGAAGGCGCTCCCCGGATGTCCCCCATTACTGTGCAGTCGGACGTCCTCGCCGACGGACGCGAGATCCTCTACTTCGACGACGCCGACACCACCCTCGCGACGAAGCGCTCCGCCGATTCCCGCGAGCTGCCCGGGCGCCCGCCCACCGCGTCGATGCGCCAGGATCCGCTGACCGGTGAGTGGATCTCGATCGCATCGGCCCGCCAGAGCCGGGCGTTCCTGCCGCCGGCACACCTGGATCCTCTCGCCCCACAGAGCCCGACGAACCCCTCGGAGGTTCCAAGTAGCTACGACGTGGCCGTGTTCGAGAACCGGTCGCCCTCGTTCGGTCCCCTGCTCGAAGACGACAACGCCCCTCGCGGGCTCGACGACCTCGCCGCGGTCGGAATCGGCAGGATCCGCACCTCTGTCGGGCGCTGCGAAGTGGTCTGTTTCAGCCCTGAGCACGAAGGATCGTTCGGTTCTCTCAGCCGCTCCCGCGCCAGGACCGTGATCGAGGCATGGGCGTCCCGCACGGCCGCTCTCTCCGCCCTGCCCGGCATCGAGCAGGTCTTCCCGTTCGAAAACCGGGGCGTCGAGATCGGCGTGACGCTTCTCCACCCGCACGGGCAGATCTACGCCTATCCCTACGTGACACCGCGCACCCAGCGGCTGCTGGCATCCGTCGACAATTACGGGCGAACCCTGTTCGCCGACATCCTCACGAGCGAACAGGCCGGTGACCGGGTCGTGCTGACCGGGAAGCACTGGACGGCGTTCGTTCCGTTCGCGGCGCGCTGGCCGGTCGAGGTCCACATGCTCCCCCACCGTCACGTGCCCGACTTCGCTGGCACCACCGATGAGGAGCGCGATGAGCTGGCCGTGCTGTACCTGCGCCTCCTCCGTGGCGTCGACGCGCTCTATGAGACGGAGACCCCGTACATCGCCGCGTGGCACCAGGCGCCGGTCTCGGTCGGGCGCGAGAACATCCGGCTGATGCTGCAGCTCACATCGCCGCGTCGGGCCACAGACAAACTGAAGTACCTCGCCGGGTCCGAAGCCGCCATGGGAGCCTGGATCGGTGACATCCCGCCTGAGCAGACAGCAGAACGCGTGCGCGAGGCGATCGCTCGCGCTGACAAGGAGAACCCCGTATGAGCCAGCTGAGCACCCGCGCCCTGGCAGGGTTCGAGGAACGGTTCCGGCGGGAGCCCCTCGGCGTGTGGCGGGCACCCGGCCGGGTCAACCTCATCGGTGAGCACACCGACTACAACGACGGTTTCGTCTTCCCGTTCGCCATCGACCGCTCGACGGTCGTCGCCCTTGCGCCCCGCGAGGATCGAACTATCCAGATCACCACCTCCTACAGCGAGGACATCGTCCGGATCGCACTGGAGAACGTTTCTCCGGATGCCATCTCCGGCTGGTCGGCGTACCCGCTCGGCGTGGTCTGGGCGCTCGGCGAGTTCGGCGCCGATCTGTCAGCCGCATCCGGATTCGACGCCCACATCGACTCGGACGTCCCCGTCGGCGCCGGTTTGTCGTCGTCCGCGGCGATCGAATGCGCCGTCGCGGTCGCGCTCAACGAGGTGTGGGGCCTGGGGTTCGATGACGAGACCCTCGCCAGGGTCGGCCAGCTCGCCGAGAACAAAGCCGTCGGCGCACCGACCGGGATCATGGACCAGTCGGCCTCCGTACTGGGGCACAAGGATGCGGCGGTGTTCCTCGATTGCCGCAGTCTCCGCGCCGAGGTGATCCCGCTCGGTTTCGAGGCGGCTGGGCTCGTTCTGCTGGTGATCAACACCCTGGTGTCGCACGCGCACGCCACAGGAGGGTACGTCGACCGCCGGGCGTCGTGTGAGCGCGGCGCCCAGGAGATGGGTGTTCCGTCGCTCCGCGATCTGGAAGTCGACGATCTGCCAAGGGCTTCCGAGGTTCTCGACCCTGAGACCTTCAAGCGGGTGCGCCACGTGATCACCGAGAACCAGCGGGTGCTGGACACCGTGCGGACGTTGCGGCTCGAGGGGCCGGAGGCGATCGGCGGCCTTCTCACGGCGTCACACGCGTCAATGCGGGACGACTTCGAGATCTCGGTGCCGGAACTGGATGTGGCTGTCCAAAGCGCGCTGTACGCAGGAGCAATCGGTGCCAGGATGACCGGCGGGGGCTTCGGCGGGGCAGCGATTGCCCTCGTGCGGACGGCCGAACTGCGGGCAGTGTCCGAAGCCGTCCTGGCCGCCTTCGCGAGTCACGGCTTCGAGCGGCCGGACCTGTTCACCGTCACCGCGGCCGACGGGGCGTCCCGCGCCGATTGACGCCGCAGCGGGACCAGCCGAGCGCAAGCGACGCGCAACAGAAAGAGACGCACAGCTGCGACGCTCGACAGGAGCAATTGCCCCCTCGTGAGCGCCAGATCCTGTTGGGTGTCGGTTCAGCCGCCTTCAGCCGGGCTCGACCGCCGTCGGGGTTCCGCCCGTGAGCCTGACCAGTTCGTCGAAGCTCGTCGGGAACACCGTGTGCGGATGCCCCGCAGCGGCCCACACTTCGCGATAGCCGGCGAGCGCGGTGTCGACGAACGTGCGGACCGGCGCCGGATGCCCGACCGGAGCGACTCCCCCGATGACCTGGCCGGTTGCCGCGCGCACCGTCGTGGCATCCGCGCGCTTCAGCCTGCCGCCGATCTGCTCGCCGAGCCACCCGGTGTCGACCCGGTGCGCGCCCGAGGTGAGGATGAGCACCGGCTCGCCGTCGAGGGTGAAGATGAGGGAGTTCGCAATGGCGCCGACCTCCACGCCGAGTGCCTCCGCGGCGTGGGCGGCCGTCGGGGTGGCGTCGTCGAACCACCGGACGTCACCGCCGACACCGCCCGCACGAAGTTCGGCCACGACCCGGTCGACGGATGGATGGTTCGCGGCATTCTCGCTCATGCCGGAATCCTACCGACCGACCTCAAATTCAGCAGATCCTTTGCGACACGCCGTGTGGCGCCCGCGACACGCCGGGGCGCGCAAAGGATCTCCTGAATGTGGAGCCCGATCTGGAATTGGGAGGTACATGGCAGGGAGGGACAGAGGCGGATGCCGTCCCTACGGGTTCAGCCGTTCCGCCGTGTCCACGACGTTGGTGAGCAACTGCACCCGCGTCATCGGACCGATCCCGCCCGGGTTCGGCGAGATCCACGCGGCCACCTCGGCTGCGGCCGGGTCGACGTCACCGACGACGCGGCTTTTTCCGGTCTCCGGGTCGGTCTCACGGCTCACACCGACGTCGAGGACGATGGCGCCGGGCTTCACAGCGGATGCCTTCACGATGCCTGGGACACCGGCCGCGGCGACGATCACATCGGCGGTGCGCAGCAGGTCGTCGAGGCCGACGGTCCCGGTGTGGGTCAGTGTGACGGTCGCGTTGAACTCCCGCCGCGTCAGCAGCGGTCCGATCGCCCGTCCGACGGTGACCCCACGGCCGACCACGACGACGTGCTTGCCTGCCAGTTCGATCCCATGCCTCTGCATGAGCTCGATCGCCCCGCGCGGCGTGCAGGGCAGCGGCGTGGAGATCGGCCGGTTGACGTTGAGGATCAGCCGCCCCAGGTTCGTCGGGTGGAGCCCGTCCGCGTCCTTCTCCGGGTCGACCCGTTCGAGGATCGCGTCGGTGTCGAGGTGAGCGGGCAACGGCAGTTGCACGATGTAACCGGTGCAGCTGTCGTCAGCGTTGAGCTCGTCGAGCACCGCCTCGAGCTCCTCCTGGCTGATCGTGGCGGGCAGGTCGCGCCGGATCGACTCGATGCCCACCTCGGCGCAGTCGCGGTGTTTCCCGGCGACGTACCACTGCGAGCCGGGGTCGTCACCGACGAGGACCGTCCCTAGCCCCGGAACGATCCCACGTTCGCGGAGCGCCGTCACGCGTTCCTTCAGTTCCGATTTGATGACGGATGCGACGGCTTTGCCGTCGAGGATCTGTGCGGTCATCGAGAACTACTGCGCGAGACCGGGGTACAGCGGGAACGCCTCGGTGAGCGTCTTCACTCGCGTGCGCAGCGCGGGGATGTCGGCGCGAGGCAGAAGCGCTGCCGCGATGACGTCGGCGACCTCGGTGAATTCGGCGTCGCCGAACCCGCGGGTGGCCAGGGCGGGGGTGCCGATGCGAAGACCCGATGTGACCATCGGCGGGCGCGGGTCGAACGGCACGGAGTTGCGGTTCACCGTGATGCCGACCTCGTGGAGGGCGTCCTCGGCCTGCTGGCCGTTGACCTCCGAGTTGCGGAGGTCGGCGAGCACGAGGTGCACGTCGGTTCCGCCGGTGAGGACGTCGATTCCGGCGGCGCGGGAGTCGTCGGCGGTCAGCCGCTCGGCAAGCAGGCGTGCGCCCCGCAGGGTGCGCTCCTGGCGGTCCTTGAACTCGGGCTGCGCGGCGAGGAGGAACGCCGTCGCCTTCGCCGCGATGACGTGCATAAGCGGCCCACCCTGCTGGCCGGGGAACACGTTCGAGTTGAGCTTCTTGGCGAGGTCCATGTCGCGGCTGAGGATGAAGCCGGAGCGGGGGCCTGCGAGGGTCTTGTGCACGGTAGACGAGACGACATCGGCGAACGGTACCGGTGACGGGTGCAGTCCTGCGGCGACCAGGCCGGCGAAGTGCGCCATGTCGACCCAGAGCTTCGCGCCGACCTCGTCGGCGATCGCGCGGAACGCAGCGAAGTCGAGCTGGCGCGGGTAGGCGGACCAGCCGGCGATGATGACCTGCGGCTTGTGCTCGAGTGCCTTGTCGCGGACGACGTCCATGTCGACGAGGAAGGTATCCGGGTTCACACCGTAGGAGACGGCGTTGTAGAGCTTGCCCGAGAAGTTGAGCTTCATGCCGTGGGTGAGGTGACCGCCGTGGGCCAGTTCGAGGCCGAGGATCGTGTCGCCGGGGGTGGCGATGGCGGAGAGCACCGCGGCGTTCGCTGTCGCACCTGAGTGCGGCTGGACGTTGGCGTATGCGGCCTGGAACAGGCTCTTCGCGCGCTCGATGGCGAGTGACTCCGCCACGTCGACGTACTCGCAGCCGCCGTAGTAACGGCGGCCGGGGTAACCCTCGGCGTACTTGTTGGTGAGCACACTACCCTGGGACTGCAGCACAGAGACGGGCACGAAGTTCTCGCTCGCGATCATCTCGAGGTAGTCGCGCTGGCGCCCGAGCTCCTGCTCGAGAACGGCGGCGATCTCCGGATCGACCTCGGAAAGTGGGGCGTTGAACGTTGACGACAAAACTGGCTCCTTAAGACAGCGGCGGACAAGAGGTAATCCGTATCGGCCCAGGCGTTCGGCCGAATCCGTGTCAGTCGCTCCCCGATGGTGACCATCCAAACCACCGACCCGGAAATGCTGTGATCAAGAGGTCGGTCGTTTTTACGCCAGTTACGACAGATCGATCATAGCAGCGGTCGGGATTCGGTTTACCTCCCGCCTGTTCGCGGACCCGACCGGACCGGCGCGCAGGGTTCCGCAGGCTTCTTCCTCCCGTGAGCGACGCGCCGGGAAGAAACTCCCCCTCCATCAGGCACTGGCGCGTGCTTTGATGGTGGCTGAAACCGACCGAGAGAAGCCCCAAATGACAGCGCCGATCATCCCCGTGCCCGCCGGGTTGCAGGTTCACGCAAGCGCGGCTCCGTTCGTGCTCTCGGTGTCCTCCCGCATCCTCGCGACGGATGCCGCGGCATCCGTCGCCGGGTACCTGGCGGGCATTCTCCGGCCGTCGACCGGATATCCACTGCCGATGGTGAGCCCCGTCGACGGGAATGTCGCCGGGCCGAGCGACATCGCCCTCCACCTCGACCTCGCCGACTCTCTCGAGCTCGGCGATGAGGGCTACCGGCTCGACACGTCCGAAGCAGGCGCGACGATCACCGCCGCGGGCCCAGCCGGTCTGTTCTATGGCGTCCAGTCACTTCGGCAATTGTTTCCGCCGAGCCTCGAGAAGCGCTCGGTGCAGAGCGCCCCATGGCAGGCCGTCGCCGCGACGATCACGGACCGGCCCCGCTTCGCCTGGCGTGGCGCGATGCTCGACGTCGCCAGGCACTTCTTCGACGTCGCCGCCGTTACCCGGTTCGTCGACGAGATCGTGCTGTTCAAGCTCAACGTCCTCCACCTGCACCTCACCGATGATCAGGGCTGGCGCATCTCGATACCTGGCCGGCCGGAGCTGACCGGCATCGGCGCATCCACCGCTGTCGGTGGCGGCCCCGGCGGGTTCTACACGGAGGAGGACTATGCGCGCATCGTGGCGTACGCTGCCGAAAGATTCGTCACCGTTGTGCCTGAAATCGATGTGCCAGGGCACACCAACGCCGCGCTGAGCGCCTACCCGGAGATCAACGCCGATCGCAGAGCGCGCGACCCGTACACCGGCATCGACGTGGGATTCTCCAGTCTCGACGTCCACGCGGATGCCACCTGGCAGTTCCTCGACGACGTGTTCCGTTCGGTCGCCGCGCAGACCCCTGGACCGTACCTGCACATCGGCGGCGACGAATCGCTCTCTACCCCGCCCGAGCAGTTCCCCGGGTTCATCTCCCGCGCCACCGCCCTCGTCGCCGCGCACGGCAAGACCCCGATCGCCTGGCACGAGGCTGGCCGTTCCGGCGATCTCGTGCCTGGCACCATCGGACAGTACTGGGGCTACCTCACCCCCCAGGACCACGCCGACGAGCTCGCCACATCGTTCGTCGAACAGGGCGGTTCTCTCATCCTCTCCCCCGCAGATGTCGCCTACCTCGACATCACCTATGACGAGACGACGCCGATCGGGCAGGCATGGGCGGGAGGCCCGACCAGTGTGCGTGCGGCGTACGAGTGGGAGCCGGCCGAAATCCTGCCACACGTCCGGGAGGAGCAGATTCTGGGCGTCGAAGCGCCGCTCTGGACGGAGACCGTCGCCTCGGCCGCCGATATCGACTATCTGGTGTTCCCCCGGCTCGCTGCTGTTGCGGAGATCGCCTGGTCGGCCCGGGCGGGAACGGCCGGACGGGACTGGGAGGATTTCGCCGACCGGCTCGAAGCCTGGTACCCCCGCTTCCTGGCGCTCGGAATCGGTGCGTACCGGGAAGGTGAGCCATACCCGAGCCGCGCTTCTGGCCTTTCAGACGGGACTCTGTGATGATCGGAACTGATTGGCCGAGCGCTGTGCAGCTGTTGCCGATTCCCCTCAGGCCGGACGGCCGACAACGGCAGGAGCAGAACCGATGACCGCACCCGGCGCCTGGATGAAGGAAGAGCTTGGAAGCCAGCCGGAGGTGTGGGAGCGTGCCGCCGCGCTGACGGCGGAGCGGGCAGTCCTCCCGGCGGAGGGGCAGCGCGTCGCCGTGATCGGCTGCGGGACGTCCTGGTTCATGGCGCAGTCGTACGCCGCGCTCCGGGAGAGGGCTGGCCATGGCCAGACCGACGCGTTCGCGGCATCCGAAGCGTTCCTCGACCGCGGCTACGATGCCGTCGTCGCGATCACCCGATCGGGGACAACGTCTGAGGTTCTCGAGCTCCTCACCGACCTGAAGGGGCGCATCCGCACGATCGGGATCGTTGGCGACCTGGCCAGCCCTCTCGTCGACCTCGCCGACGATGTCGTCGGGCTCCCGTTCGCCGACGAGCGAAGCGTCGTGCAGACCCGCTTCGCCACCACGGCTCTGACGTTCCTCCGGGCGTCGACCGGCGCAGATGTTTCCGGGTCGATCACCGATGCCGGGAAGGCGCTCACCGAGGACCTCCCCGAGGACCTGATCGCCGCCGAACAGGTCACGTTCCTCGGCCGCGGGTGGACGGTGGGACTTGCCCACGAGGCGGCACTGAAGATGCGTGAGTCCTGCCAGGCGTGGACGGAGTCATACCCGGCCATGGAGTACCGGCACGGACCCCTCGCGATCGCCGCGCCCGGTCGCGCTGTGTGGATGTTCGGGGATACGCCTTCGGGCCTCTCCGCACAGGTCGCAGCGACAGGGGCGCGATTCGAGGACTCCGCCCTCGACCCGCTGGCCGACCTCGTGCGCGCCCACCGTGTGGCGCTGGAGCGTTCGCTGCGCGCTGGCCTCAACCCCGACGTCCCTCGCAACCTGAGCCGTTCCGTCATCCTCGACGCATGACGGTGGGTCAGATCCTCGGCAACGGTCCTGCCGTCCTCGCGTTCGACGTCGGCGGTACTGACACCAAAGCGGGCCTCTTCGACGACCGCGGCTCGCTCGTGGAGGTGGTGCGGGTACCGACGCCGTACAGCACCGACGGCAGCGGGGACGCGGTGCTCGCCCAGCTCGGCGTCCTCACCGAACGGTTCGCGGCACGGCATCCCGACGTCGCCCCCCTGGCGGCCGGGCTCATCGTTCCCGGCCTCGTCGACGACGACGCCGGGGTGGGCGTGTACGCCGAGAACCTGGGCTGGCGTGACGTGCCGTTCCGGGATGCGGCGAGTTCGGCCCTCGGGCTCCCCGTCGCGTTCACGCACGACGTCCGCGCCGCAGGGACGGCCGAGTACCGCCTCGGCGCTGCCGGACGCTTCCGCAACGTCATGGTGGTCGTCATCGGCACCGGAATAGCCGGTGCTCTCTTCCTCGACGGCAAGCCGTATTCGGCCTCCGGCTTCGCCGGTGAGATCGGTCATTCCGTGGTCGACGTCGGCGGTGTGCCCTGCGCGTGCGGCGGGAACGGCTGCCTCGAGGCGATCGCCTCAGCAGGCGCCATCGCCAGGCTCTACAACCGGCACGCGTCTGTGCCGGTTGCCGGTGCCAGGGAGGTGCTCGAACTCGCCAGGTCAGGGAACGCGGCAGCGGCATCCGTCTGGGACACCGCAACCGATGCGCTCGGTCTCGCCCTCTCTCAGGCGGTTGCGCTGCTCGCCCCCGAGGCCATCGTGCTCGGCGGCGGACTTGCGCAGGCCGGAGACGCGCTTTTCACACCGGTCGAGGAACGCATGAACTCGTTGCTGACCTTCCACCGCCGGCCCGTGCTGCTTCCCGCGACGGTGGGCGAGAACGCGGGACTCGTCGGCGCAGCGCTCGGTGCCCGTCAGCGCCTCACCGAGGTGAAGGCGTGATCCTCACGGTGACGGCGAACCCGGCTCTCGACAGCACCATCACCCTCGACCGGCTCGACGTCGGAGAAAGCCACCGGGTTCAGCCGGCGGTCACCAGGGCCGGAGGCAAAGGTATCAACGTCGCCAGGGTCCTGCTGCAGAAGGGTTTCGACACGCTCGCTGTCGCTCCGGTCGGCGAAGAGGACCTTGCCGAATTCAGGCGTGACCTCGGCAGCATCCCGTCCCTCCTCCTGCCGATCCCTGGCCGGGCCCGGCGCTCCACCGCCATCGTCGAACGGCAGTCAGAGCGCACAACGGTGCTCAACGAATCCGGCCGGATGCTCCCGCGCGAGACCTGGGAACGCGTCGCGGATGCCGTCCGGTCGCGACTACCGGATACCGGCTGCCTCGTCGTGTCGGGGAGCATGCCCCCCGGCGCACCGGAGTCGCTGGTCTCCGACCTGATCGCCTCCGCCAGGGATGCAGGCATCCCGACGATCGCGGATGCCTCAGGCCCCTACCTGCTGAGCGCTGCGGCGGCCGGAGCAACCCTCCTCAAACCGAACCGGCGTGAGCTGTTCGACGCCACCGGCGAACACGATCCGCTTGCCGGTGCGCGGGCACTCCAGGCGGCCGGGGCCCAGCTGATCCTCGTTTCGCTCGGCGAGGACGGCATGCTCGCCGTGCCCAGGACCGGCGCGGTACTGCGCGCCCGGCTCGACGTGGTGCTCGCCGGCAACCCGACCGGCGCCGGCGACGCAGCCGTGGCCGGCGCGGCATCCCTGCTCACGGCCGGGATCACGGACGTCCGCGCCCTGCTCTCCCGAGCCACCGCCTGGGGCGCAGCTGCGGTTCTCGAGCCTCAGGCGGGCAGTGTCCACCCCGACTGTGACGAGCTCGAGCACCGGCTCACTCTCAGCGAAGACCCGGACTGAAGCGGGACCCGACGCCACGGATGACAAACCGGCGAACCACCCACCTGGACGGGTTTTTCGCCCGCGCTGTTCGCGCCGCCCTGGAGGCTGACGCCGGCCTGGTCGATCCCCGCCGGTACCCGGCCGCCGGTCGTACGGCGCTGGCCGAGGAAGCCGAACGCCTGCTCAGGCTCTTCGCCCCGCCGCGGCGTGACCAGGGCCTGCAGGGCGAGCTCGCGCTTTCGCTTCACGCGGCATCAACGTTATCGTGGCGACGTGCCCCTTTCTTCGTCCGCTTCCCCCGACCTGGTCATCCATTCCGCGCGCGTGGTCAGCGGGGGGAAGGTAGCCGACGACGGATACGTCGCCTTCGCCGGGGAAACGATTGCCGCAACCGGAACCGGCGACGGCTGGCGCGGACTGGCACCACATACCGTCTTCGACGCGGCAGGTGCCTTCCTGGTTCCCGGGTTCATCGACATCCATGGGCACGGTGGCGGCGGATGTTCCTTCGACAGTGACGCGGACGGCATCCGCACAGCCCTCGCCGTGCACCGGGCACACGGCACGACCCGCTCCGTGCTGTCCCTCGTGACCGGCTCGCTCGACGACCTCATCGAACGGGTGACGCGCGTCGCGGACCTCGCCGGTGATGACCAGACGATCCTCGGTTCGCATCTCGAGGGGCCGTTCCTCGACGTCGGACACAAAGGCGCCCACGACCCCGCCCAGCTGTGCGCCCCTGACCAGGCGGTCATCGAACGGCTCCTCACAGCGGCACGCGGCACGCTCAGGCAGGTCACCCTCGCCCCTGAGCTCCCCGGCGGCATGGACGCCGTCCGGCAATTCCGGTCGGCGGGGGTCGCCGTCGCGATCGGCCACACCGACACCGATTTCGACGGCGCCCGGTCCGCGTTCGAGGCCGGGGCGAGCATCCTGACCCACGCTTTCAACGCGATGAACGGCATCCATCACCGCAACCCGGGGCCGGTCGCCGCCGCCGCGGCGACGCCGTCGGTGACTCTCGAGATCATCAACGACGGTGTCCATGTGCACCCCGAGGTCGTCCGGATCGCCTTCGCCCTGGCCCCTGGGCGGATCGCCCTCGTGACCGATGCCATGGCCGCCGCGGGGTCCACCGACGGGAACTACCAACTGGGCTCGTTGAGCGTCGATGTGGTCGACGGGGTTGCCAGGCTCGCCGGCGGCGGCTCCATCGCCGGCTCAACGCTCACCCAGGACGCAGCGGTGCGGCGGGCGGTCACCGAGGTCGGGATTCCGCTCCCCGTTGCTGTTGCGGCCGTCACCGAGACCCCGGCACGGGCGATCGGGCGCGCCGGCGACCTCGGGCGGCTGGATGTCGGGTTCGCCGCAGACGCCGTGCTTCTCGACGAGGCGTACTCCGTCACGGCCGTGTGGGCTGAGGGAGTGCGGCTGCGCTAGCTGTACTGCTCGCCGGAGGGCCGGTCGTCCTGGGTCGGTCCCTCGGGCGGCGTTCCTCCCGGTGCGGTCGCCACGTTGCCCTGCTCCACCCTGTCGACGCTGACGGACAGCTCGTCCTGGATCAGCAGGTCACGGCGCAGGTGATCGGACCGGTAGGCGGCCCGCCCGACCATGTGGGCCGTGATCGGTGCCGTCAGCGCCTGGAAGATGATGATCGCCGTGAGCAGGGCGAACGTTCCGATCGTGGCATTGTTGACGGCGATCGCGGCAGTCACGGCCATCAGGCCGAGAATCTGGGGCTTCGTTGCGGCGTGCAGGCGCGACAGGACATCGGGGAAGCGCATGAGCCCGACTCCGGCGGCGAAACACATCAGCGAGGAGACCAGCACCAGGCCCACGGTGATGATCTCGCGGATTCCTTCGCCGGTCATGTCTGGTCCTGTTTCGCCATGAAGCGGGCAAAGCTCACCGAACCGACGAACGCGAATGCACCGAGCACGAGCAGCACCGGGAGCGTTTCGGTGTGGGAACTGAACGCCATCTCAGTCGCGAGCACACACATGATGGTGACGACGAACACGTCGGATGCGATGACCCGGTCGAGGAGGCTCGGCCCTCTGATCACGCGGTACAACGCGGCGACGGCGCCGGCGCAAAAGAACACACCTGCGACGATCATGGCGATTTGCATCAGTTCTTCCCCCGTCGGGCCGATCGGGTCAGTTCATTGGGCTGGTTGACTCGCCACACATCCGCCGGTGACCCGATCGCCATCACGAGGCGTTTCTCGGTCGCGAACACGCTGGCACGGAAATCGTCGAGGTCGTCCCCTGTTTTGACGTTGATGACGTGAACATACAGGACCGACTCCTGGCGGTCGACGTCGACGACGATGGAACCGGGGACGAGGGAGATGGCTTCGGCCGTCCAGGTCATGATGAGGTCGGAGCGGGTGTCGAGAGCGATGGCCAGGATGGCGCTCGAGGGTTGGTAACGAGGGTCGATGACCAGCCAGGCGACGTCGATCGAAGCCCGGCAGATGTCGACGATGAGCCGGACGAGAAACACCGCGGTGTGCCAGAGATTGATCCGGCCGCTGAGGTCGATGGCTGGCAGGTAGAAGACGATCGAGATCACGACCGCGAGGATCGCCCCACTCACGACGCTCAGCACGGTGAACTGCCCCCAGAGCAGGCACCAGAGAAGGACGAGCCCGCAGAGGAGCACAATCTGGCTTCGGGCCGAGATACGCCGGCCGCCCGGGTCGGGGCTCATTCCACACCTCCAGGGAACACGGCGTCGACGTAGGTGGAGTGCGAGTCGAAGTCTGCCGCCGTGCGGGCGGCCAGGTCGAACAGGGGTCCGGCGAAAAGTGTCAGCCCGACGGTGAGGGCGACCATGCCCGTCGTAGCCGCGAGCATCAGCCGGGGAACGCTCTTCGTCCTGACGGTCCCGCCTGGGTCGTCGGGAGTCTCACTGAGCGAGTCAAGCAACGGTGACGTATAACCTTCGACGTCGCCGCTTGGCCGCCAGAACACCATGTTCCAGACCCTCACGAGGGCGTAGAGCGTGAGTAGCGACGTTGCGGTACCAGCGGCGATGAGCACGTATGACAGCGGGGTGCCAAGCGCGACACCGGCTTCGAACAAGCCGACCTTGCCGAGGAATCCGGAGAACGGCGGGATACCGCCGAGGTTCATCGCGCCGATGAAGAAGAGCACCGAAACCAGCGGGGACGCTTTGAGGATGCCGCCGACCCGGTTGATCGACGTGGTCCCGCCGACCCGTTCCACGAGCCCGGTCGCCAGGAACAGGGTGGTCTGGACGATGATGTGGTGGACGATGTAGAAGATCGTCGCCGCGAGTGCGGCCTGGCTGCCGATCGCGATGCCGAAGATCATGTACCCGATGTGACTGACGAGGGTGAAGGACAACAGCCTCTTGATGTCGGCCTGTGCCAGGGCGCCGAGAATTCCGATGATCAAGGTGAGCAGCGCGATGACCATCAACGGTATGTCGATGTCGACATCGGTGAACATGACCGTGTCGGTGCGGATGATGGCGTAGACGCCGACCTTCGTGAGCAGACCCGCGAACACGGCGGTGACGGGAGCCGGGGCGGTCGGGTAGGAGTCCGGGAGCCAGAACGACATCGGGAACACGGCGGCTTTGATGCAGAACGCGACGAGGAGCGAGATGCACAGGATCAGCTGCACGTCGGCGGGCAGGTCCCGAACCCGTTCCGCGATGAGCGCCATCGTCACCGTGCCTGTGGCCGCGTAGATGAAGGCGATCGACGCCAGGAAGATGATCGACGAGGTCAGGCTGACAATGATGTACGTCACGCCGGCACGGATGCGCGCGCCGGTTCCCGCCAGCGTCAGGAGCACATAACTGGCCGAGAGCAGCATCTCGAACCCGACGTACAGGTTGAAGAGGTCACCGGCGACGAAGGCGACGAACAGGCCGGCTGCCAGGACGAGATACGTGGGGTGGAAGATCGAAACCGGCGTTTCCCTGTCACCGTCGGCGATGCCCTGACCGGCGGCGAAAAGGAGCACGCCGAGCAGCATGAGCGCGGAGACCAGAACCATGATGGTCGCCAGGCGGTCGGCGACGAGCACGATCCCGAATGGTGCATCCCAACCGCCGACGTCGACGACCACCGGGCCATTGCTGTCGACATAGACGAGAAGGATCGCGCTCAACACGGTGACGGTGGTGAGAGTCAGCGCGCTGACGACGACCTGGGCCCTGCGGTATGCGCCGAGCACCAGGGCAACCGCTGCTCCGAGCAGAGGAAGAAGGACCAGAAGAGGCACGATCGCGCTCATCGCTCGCCCTCCATTCCGCGGTTGTGCGCATCCGGGTGTTCGTCGCTGTCGGCCAGGATTTTCTGAAGGGCCGCGTCATCCAGGTCGACCGCGTCGAAGGTGGCATCCGTCGCCGCTTCCGTCTCACCATGGTGCTGGTCCGGCACCGAGTCGCCCTGGTCTCCCAGCTGAGCGAGCCACCAGGACCGGTAGATCAGGGCGAGAACGAATGCGGTGAGGCCGAAGTTGATCACGATGGCGGTGAGCATGAGCACCTGGGGTACCGGATCGGCCATGCCCTCGTCGGAGACCGTTCCTGTGACGATCGGCGCCGTTCCGTTCGGCCCGCTGACGAGCAGGATGAGCAGGTTGGTGGCGTTGCCGACGAGCATGAATCCGATGAGAACCCGGGTGAGGCTCCGTTCCAGCATCACCGTGATGCCGACAGCGTAGAGCACGGCCATGAGGAGGATGAGGGTTGCTGACGCGGTCATCGGGCAACCTCACTCTCGGAGAACTCGTCACGGGATTCCTCGGACAGGTTCGCCTCTTCCTGCTGCCGGTCGATCTCGGCGCCGAGGCTGCGGAGGATGTCGAGAACGAGACCGACGACGACCAGGTATACCCCGATGTCGAAGATCGTCGACGTGCCGAAGGACACCGCGCCGAAGAAGATCACGTCCGCCTCGAAATACGCCGAGCTCAGTGTCTCAGCGCCGAAGAACAGCGAGCCGACGGCGCAGCCGGCGGCGAGGGCGATCCCGGCGCCGAGGATCTTACCGGCGTCGATCGGAATCGCTTCGGCAAGTTCGTACCGCCCGCCGGCGAGGTAACGGGCGACCAGGGCGAGACCGGCGAGCAGTCCGCCTGCGAATCCACCGCCTGGAGCATTGTGCCCGACGAAGAGGAAGTAGATCGAGACCAGGATCGCCGGGTGGAACAGCAGACGGACGAGGACCTCGAGCAGCACCGAGCGGTGGTCAGGGGCGAGGGCACGCCCGGCGAGGAGCCAGCTCATCCGACTGGAACTCGCCTCAGGCCCCGGCGCAAGCGGGTCAACCAGGACGCGCCTGCGGTTTTGCCCCCTGCGCTGTTGCCGGGCTCCCACGAGCCTCGGGATCGGCCCGGCGCGGCCGGTGACGAACAGCAGACTCGCGATCCCGGTCGCGACGACCACGAGCACCGCGATCTCACCCATGGTGTCCCACGCACGGATGTCGACGAGGACCGTGTTGACGATGTTTCGTCCGTGCGCTTCCTCGAAAGCGAGTCGCGGCCATTCGGTTCCGATGCTTTCGGCCTGTCGGGCGCCGAGCGCGATCACGGCGACGACGGCCATCACCGCTCCGACGGCGATGCCGATCGAAGCCCGCAACAGTCGTTTGACAGGCCGGTTGCGCTGGGCGATCTTCGTCGGCAGGCGCCGCAGAACGAGCACGAACACGACGAGTGTGACCATCTCGACCAGGGCCTGGGTGAGGGCGAGGTCCGGTGCACCGTGCATGGCGAACAGTGCAACCATGCCGAACCCGGTTGTCCCGACCAGAAGGACCGCGCTCATCCGTTGTCTGGCCTGGCCGGCCATGATGGCGGCGATCGCGATAGCGACGGCCACGAGCGCCTGCTCCGGGTAATCCCACGGGCGGATGCTGTCCGGCCAGGTCCGGTTCAGCAGGCTCGCCGCCCCGACGGTGAGGACATAGACGATGAGGATCGTGCTGAGGTACTGCGGCAGACCGCCGCGCTGGGCGAAGATGGTCGTGCGCGCCGCCAGCCTGTCGACGAGGCGGACACCGAGCCAATAACCGCGCGACGCGTCGAGTGTGGCCGGGACCATGTCCTGTGTGCGCGCAACCCAGGCTCGCCGCCAGAACATCACGAGGCCGACCGCGACGACCAGGGCGGACAGGGCGAGGGCAGGTTCGAACCCGTGCCAGAGGGCAAGGTGATAATCGCCCTGCCCTGGCATGGTCTCGGCGTACGGGCGGAGCAACGGATCGAGAAGAGGACCCGCTCCGACCCCGAACACGATCGTGGCTGCGCTGAGGATGCCAGGCGCGATGAGGATGCCCCAGCCGTCCGAGCTGGGCTTCGTCTGCGCGACATGCTTGCGGGTGGCGAACGCGCCCCAGAAGAATCGTGCGCTGTACGCGACGGTGAGGATCGAACCGACGACGGTGCCGGCGAGCGCAATCCATCCCCACGGATCTCCGGCGAGTCCCGCTGACAGGAAGGCGGTGAAAACGGCTTCCTTGGCGACGAAGCCGAGCAGGGGTGGGATCCCGGCCATCGAGGTGACGGCGACGAGGGTGATGGCCGCGAGCATTTTCGACTGACGGCCGACGCCCGAGAGCTTGCGCCAGTCACGTGTGCCCGTGCGGTGATCGATGATCCCGACCACAAGGAAAAGCGCTGCCTTGTACAGCGCGTGAGCGAGGAGGAGTGCAGCGCCGGCGAGGGCGGCGTCGTGCCCGCCGAAACCGACGATCACCATGAGGAACCCGAGCTGGCTGACGGTCCCGTAGGCAAGAACGAGCTTGAGGTCGTACTGCCGAAGCGAACGCCAGGCACCAACGAGCATCGCCCAGACTCCGAGCCCGACGAGCACCGGTGTCCAGCCAGGGGTGTCGACATACCCGGGTGCGAAACGCGCGACGAGATAGATACCGGCCTTCACCATGGCTGCAGCGTGCAGGTAGGCGCTCACCGGGGTAGGTGCTGCCATCGCCGCAGGCAGCCAGAAGTGGAACGGCACGATCGCCGACTTCGACAGGGCGCCAACGAGAAGGAGGAGGATGGCGACGGTGGTGGCCGGAGAATCCAGGCTCTGCTCGATGATCGACGCCATGGATGTCGTCCCGGCCTGCACGGCGATCATGACCACGCCGACCAGCATGGCGAGACCGCCGAAGGTTGTGACGAGTAGGGCCTGCAGCGCTGCACCGCGGCTCTCTTTGCGGTCGACGTAGTGCCCGATGAGCAGGTAGGAGAGCACACTCGTGACCTCCCAGAACATGAACATCACGAGGATGTCATCGGCGGTCACGAGGCCGTACATCGTTCCGGCGAAGGCCAGGAGCAGCCCGGCGAAGCGGCCGAGGCCCGGCTCATCCGGGGTGAAATAGCGTGCGCAATACACCAGGACGAGCCCGCCGACGCCGGTCACGATGAGGGCGAGCAGCCAGGCCAGGGTGTCGACGCGGAAAGACAGCGAGATCCCCAGCTGCGGGATCCACGGGACGCTCTCGGTCACCGCTCCCCCGCCGAGAACGACCGGTGTCTGCGTGAGGGTGTACGCAAAGGCGGCGAACGGCAGCACCGAGATCAGATAGAAAACCCGCGTGGACAGCCACTTCGTCATCAGTCTCGTGGCACACGAGACGACGAAGAAAGCCAGCAGGATCAATACCATAAAGGTCTCTCGGGGTTGCGTGCGGTGGTTTTTCTAGTTTAACCGCCCGTGGCCTTGTGCCGGACCATGGTTCACACCCGGATCGGGCGCCTGGCGCTCCGCTGTGAGGAATCCGTGAGCGTCACGAGCACGAGCCCGAGTCCGGCGAGCACCGCCCGATCAGCGCCGGGCCCCGATCCCGACGTTGACAGCGGTTGTATAGAACGCGCTTGCCGTGTCGCCGATGCGCGTGTTCGCGATCGCGGCAAACGCCCAGGGAGCGCGATCAACCCGATCCATGGGAACGGAAGCGGCCCGGTCGGCCGGGAAACCGCGTGAGGCGCGACAGAAATGGGGGAAGTGGTCGTCGGGGAATCCAACGACGGCGTTCACTCGGCCGCCGGAGCGAGAGCCGAGTTCGTCTACACGCCGATGTGCGCGCCCAGGGCCGAACGGAATGCGCCGAGCGCGAACCAGTCTGTCCGAGCGTCTCCCGGCGGGAAAGGCGGTGTCCCGTCTGCAATAACCTAGAGGCGTGACTATCCCCGACGCACCGCGAGAACACCTCAACCACTGGGTACTGACCTTCGTCTGCGCCGACCGACCGGGAATCGTGCACGCCATCAGCGGGGCCATCGTCTCCGCTCGGGGCAACATCACCGAGAGCCAGCAGTTCTCCAGTGCAGACACCGGCCGGTTCTTCATGCGCCTGCAGGTCGAGTCCCCCGGTGACCGGGCCGAGTTCGAGGCGGCGATCGTGCCGGTGACGAACACGTACGAGATGACCTGGCGGCTGGACGTCGTCGGGCGGCCCCTCCGCACCCTCGTGCTGGCGTCGACCGCTGCGCACTGCGTCAACGACCTCCTGTTCCGTCAGCGGGCCGGGCAGTTGAGCGTCGACATCCCGCTCGTGCTCTCCAACCACGACAGCCTGCGCGACATCGCCGCGTTCTACGGGGTTCCGTTCGAATTCCGCCCGGTGACGGATGCCGCGTCGAAGGCGGCATTCGAGCGCCGCATCCTCGAGGCGGTCGACGAGTTCGACATCGAACTCGTCGTCCTCGCCCGGTACATGCAGATCCTCTCCCCCGAGCTCTGCGAACGTCTCGCCGGCCGCGCCATCAACATCCACCACTCGTTCCTGCCCGGTTTCAAGGGGGCGAACCCGTACCGGCAGGCCCACGCCCGCGGAGTGAAACTCATCGGGGCGACCGCCCACTTCGTCACAAGCGACCTCGACGAAGGGCCGATCATCGAGCAGAACGTCGTCCGGGTGGATCACTCGCGCAGCGCAAGCGAACTCGTCGCGATCGGGCAGGACGAAGAGAGCCGCACCCTCACCCAGGCGGTGAAGTGGTTCGCGGAGGATCGCGTGCTGCTCGACGGCGCCCGCACCATCATCTTCAAATGACGAACCTCTACACTGGACCGGTGCCGGAATCCAGTGACAGAGCCACTCTGACCCCCAACGACATCCTGAGGTTCTTCCTCGAAATCTTCGCCGTCGTGAGTCTCGCCATCTGGGGATTCATCTCCTGGCCGTTGCCGTGGAACGTCGTGCTCGGCGTCGCCCTGCCCGTCGTGGCGATCCTGCTGTGGGCACTGTTCCGCTCGCCGAAAGCCGTCTTCTCGGTCGACGTCTTCGGCAAGGCTCTCGTCGAGATCGCCGTGATGGGCGCCGCCGCGCTGGCGTGGTGGGACCTGGGCGTGCCGGTCGTCGCCATCGCCTTCGGCCTGCTCGCCACGGTCAGCGGGCTGGTGAACGGCCGCCGGGAACTCGGATGACGGGCGTCGTCGGGCTGCTCGTCGAGGAGCTGGGCGACGCGGTCTTCACGGACGCCGCCACGCTGAGCGTCGCGCAGGCCGACAAATCGGGTCACCGGTCGGCTTCCGCGCCCCTCGCCGTCGTCGCGGCACGCTCGATCGCCGACGTTCAGGCCGTGATGCGCATCGCGTCGGCCACCGGAACTCCTGTCGTCACCCGCGGGGCCGGCACAGGGTTGGCCGGCGGGGCGATTGCCTCGGCCGGTGAGATCGTGCTCTCCACTGCGGCGATGGACCGGGTCCTCGAGATCAACGAGGCGGATCTGCTCGCGGTCGTCGAACCCGGCATCCTCAACGGACGGTTCAACGACATTCTCGCCGAGCAGGGCCTCTGGTTCGCCCCCGACCCGGCGTCCAGGGCGATTTCGACGGTCGGCGGCAACATCGCCACCAACGCCGGCGGCCTGCTCTGCGCCAAGTACGGCGTGACCCGCGACGCCGTCCTCGGCCTCAAGGTCGTCCTTGCCGACGGTCGTCTGCTCGACCTGGGTCACCGGAGCGTCAAAGGGGTCACCGGCCTCGATCTGACCGCGCTTCTGGTCGGCTCTGAGGGACTTCTCGGCGTCATCGTCGAGGCAACCGTACGGATCCGTCGCGCCGTCCCTGGGACCATAGCGACGATCGCCTCCTACTTCCCCAGCGTGACGGATGCCGCCGCTGCAGCAGCAGCGATCACCGCGGCCGGGATCCAGCCGTCGGTGATGGAACTGATGGACTCCGCGTCTCTCGAGGCCGTTGCCACCCTGCTCGCCCTCCCTGGCATCAGTACCGGCGAGGCACACCTCGTCGTCCAGACCGACGGCCCGGCGGCGCAGCAAGAGGCAGACGCGGCATTCGCCCTCATCCTCTCGCTGGGTGGCCGCGGCGCACTCTCGACGGACCTGGCCGAGGGCGAACGGCTGCTGACCGTCCGCCGGTCGATGCACCCGGCGATGGAGCGGTTGGGCACGACACTCATCGAAGACGTTTCGGTACCACGGTCAGCGCTCCCGGCGATGTTCGCTGAGATCGTCAGGATCGAGCAGCGTTACGGCATCCGCATTCCGACGGTGGCTCATGCCGGAGACGGCAACCTGCATCCTAACTTCGTCTTCTCCGGAACCGAGGTGCCTGACGTGATCTGGCAGGCGGCCGATGAGCTGTTCGGCACAGCGCTTCGGCTCGGCGGCACCCTCACCGGCGAGCACGGTATCGGGATCCTCAAAAAACGTTGGCTCGGGCTCGAGCTCGGAGACGACCAACTCGAACTGCAACGGCAGATCAAACGGGTCTTCGATCCGCAGGGCATTCTCAACCCTGGCAAGGTCTTCTGACCAGCTGCGGGGTTGCGGCAGCTCGCAGCTAGATGCCCTGCCAGTCGGGCTTGTGCGCATACGCGTACCGGTAATAGTCGGCGAGTTTCAGCTTCGACGCGGCCGCCTCGTCGATCACGACGGTCGCGTGCGGGTGCAGCTGGATGGCTGAACCTGGCATCATCGCCGAGAGCGGACCTTCGACGGATGCCGCGACGGCGTTGGCCTTGCCCTCACCGAATGCCAGCATCACCAGGTGCTCCGCACGCAGAATCGTGCCGAGTCCCTGGGTGATGCAGTGCATCGGCACCTCATCGGGCGAATCGAAAAAGCGCGCGTTGTCACGCCGGGTCTGCTCGGTGAGGGTCTTCACCCGGGTGAGCGACGCGAACGAGGAGCCCGGCTCGTTGAATCCGATGTGCCCGTCGGTACCGACACCGAGGATCTGCAGGTCGATACCTCCAGCGGCGACGATGGCGCGTTCGTATGCCGCGCCGGCCGTCTGGATGGTCTCCGCGTTCCCGTTCGGGACATGGACGCGATCCGGGTCAAGGCCGATCGGTTCGACCACCTCACGGGTGATGACGGAACGGTAGCTTTCCGGGTGGGAGACCGGGAGCCCGACATACTCGTCCAGCGCGAAGCCGGACACCCGACGCAGGTCGAGCGAACTCGCCCGAGCCGCGAGCGCCCGGTAGACCGCGAGGGGCGTCGACCCTGTGGCCAGGCCGAGCACGGCATCCGCCTTTCGAGTGATCAGCGAGCTGACGGCGTCCGCGACGAGTTCCCCGGCAGCACCTGCGTCCGAAACGATGACGATCTCTGCCATTCCATCCTGCTTTCCGTGAGTTCCCCACATTCTGGCAGAAGCCGTTCCCCGGGTTTCTTCAGCCTGCGGTTGTTAGTCTTCACGCTCCCCCCAACCAGCGAAGGATTCTCCATGCCCCGTACTCGTCTTGCCCGAGCATCCGCTCTCGGCATCGTCACCGTCGCCGGGCTTCTGCTCACCGGCTGCGCCGGAGGCCAGTCAACCGCCGAAGCATGTTCCATCGTCCAGACCACGATGGAGAAAGCGCAGGAAGACCTCAGGGAGAGCGTCACCTCGTTCGGGAACGATCCTGCCGCCGGCGCGGACGCCGTCAACGAGCTCGCCGCTTCGTTCTCCGGCGCCAACGACAAGATCAGCAACGCCGAGGTGAAGAAGACGACGAACGCGGCTGAGAAGGCGCTGCACGCCTTCGCCGGAGAGATGCGCACGGCGGCAGATGATCCCGCGAACGTGGACTCTGAGTCGCTGACCGGAGCGCTGGAGGGCATCCAGACGACGTTCGCCGACGTTCAGGCCACCTGCACGGCCTGAACGACTCGAACGAACGAATGCCCCCGATCGTCGGATCGGGGGCATTCGCTGTCGTTGGGGTTTAGCCCAGGCGGGACTTGAGGTTCGCCGTGATCTCAGCGAGGAATTCCTCGGTGGTCTGGTACGGCTGCTCAGGACCGACGAGGAGCGCGAGGTCCTTCGTCATCTTGCCTGACTCGACGGTCTTGATGACCACGTCTTCCAGGGTGGAGGCGAATTCGATCAGCGCATCGTTGCCGTCCAGCTTGCCGCGGTGCTGCAGGCCGCGGGTCCAGGCGAAAATCGACGCGATGGGGTTGGTGGAGGTCGGCTTGCCCTGCTGGTGCATGCGGTAGTGACGGGTCACTGTGCCGTGCGCTGCCTCGGCTTCGACGACCTTGCCGTCCGGCGTGGCCAGCACGCTGGTCATCAGCCCGAGCGAGCCGAAGCCCTGCGCGACGGTGTCCGACTGCACGTCACCGTCGTAGTTCTTGCAGGCCCAGACGTAGCCGCCCTCCCACTTCATGGCGGATGCCACCATGTCGTCGATGAGGCGGTGCTCGTAGGTCAGTCCGGCGGACTCGAACGCGTCCTTGAACTCGGCGTCGAAGATCTCCTGGAAGATGTCCTTGAACCGGCCGTCGTAGGCCTTGAGGATGGTGTTCTTCGTGGAGAGGTACACCGGGTAGTTGCGGGTGAGGCCGTAGTTGAGGCTGGCACGCGCGAAGTCACGGATGGACTCGTCGAGGTTGTACTGCACCTGCGCGATGCCGTCGCCCGGCGCCTGGTAGACCTCGAACTTCTGCGGCTCTGAGCCGTCCTCAGGGGTGAACTCGACGGTGAGAGTGCCCTTGCCCTTGAACAGGAAGTCGGTGGCGCGGTACTGGTCGCCGAAGGCGTGACGGCCGATGATGATCGGCTTGTTCCAGCCGGGCACGAGGCGCGGGATGTTCGAGATGATGATCGGCTCACGGAAGATGACGCCACCGAGGATGTTGCGGATGGTGCCGTTCGGGCTCTTCCACATCTTCTTCAGGCCGAATTCTTCGACACGCGCCTCGTCTGGCGTGATCGTCGCGCACTTGACGCCGACACCGTGCTTCTGGATGGCGTGTGCTGCGTCGATGGTGATCTGGTCATTCGTCTCGTCACGCTTCTCGATGCCGAGGTCGTAGTACTCGAGGTTAACGTCGAGGTACGGGTGAATCAGGGTGTCCTTGATGGACTGCCAGATGATGCGGGTCATCTCGTCGCCGTCGAGCTCGACGACGGTGCCTTCAACCTTAATTTTTGACAAAAGAAAGCTCCTCGTTTGTGGGGCCGTACGGGCCGCGGTCAAGCTTACCTGAGGCAACGCAACTATCTTGATATCGAGAGATCGGGAGCCGCTGTCATGTCGGCTCCCGCAGGATGAACAGCGGGCGAAATGTTATGACTGCCGCGGTGCCGCTACCGGTGCGGCCTCCGTTCCGGATAGCCTTGCAGCATGCCTGAGCTCCGACTTGAAGAACTGTCCGCCTCAACCATCGTCGCGGTGAACGCGTTGACGCTCAAGCCCGGCCAGGAGCAGTTCGTGGCCCCTGTGTCGTATTCCGTCGCTGCGGCGGTCGTGAACCCGGCCACCACGTGGCAGCGGGTCATCCTCGACGGCGACGAGGTCGTCGGATTCGTCCAGGCAAACTTCGACCCGGACTCTGACGGGGATTTCGCCAGCATCCTGTGGCGGATCAACGTCGACGCCGACGACCAGGGCCGCGGGGTCGGCACCTACGCCGTTCAGGCACTGAGCGAGGAAGCCGCCAAGCGAGGATTCGACCACGTCAACGTGATCTATGAGCCGGGCGAGTCCGGCCCTGAGACGTTCTTCCTCCACGTCGGCTTCGAACCTGTGGGCGAGACTCAGTATGGAGAAACCGTCGCCGTCCGCAAACTCTGACTCCGGACTCACGCCGGACGATTTCGTCGGCGGCGTGCTGGATGTCGTCGCCTCCATTCCCGCGGGTCGTGTCATGAGCTACGGCCAGGTCGCTGCGAGGATCGGTTCCCGATCGGCGCGGGGTGTCGGCCGGGTGATGGCACACCACGGCGACGAGGTCCCCTGGTGGCGCGTCGTCCGTGCCGGCGGGCTCCCGCCGTCCTGCCACGAGGCCGAGGCGCTGGAGCACTACCGGGCTGAGGCGACCCCGATGGCTCCGCGCGCCGACGGCAGCTACCGGCTGGCGGCATCCGCCTTCGTATGACCGGCCCTTCCCATCGCCGAGAAGATCACCGCGCACTCAAGGGCGCGCTTTTCGCTCCGTTTGGGCGCGTGGCTGCCCTCTCGCGGTCCTCGCTAGACCAGCGAGTCCCGCCACGCGGCGTGCAGCTGGGCGAACCGCCCAGTGCCCGAGATGAGGTCGCGCGGGGTGCCGTCCTCAACGATCCTGCCGTGTTCCATCACGAGCACCCGGTCCGCGATCGCGACCGTCGACAACCGGTGCGCGATGATCACGGCGGTCCGGTCGGCGAGCAGCGTTTGCAGGGCTTCCTGCACCAGCCGCTCGCTGGGGATGTCCAGTGACGCCGTCGCCTCGTCGAGGATGAGCACGGCGGGGTCTGCGAGGAACGCCCGCGCGAACGAGATCAGCTGGCGCTGGCCGGCCGACACACGGCCGCCCCGTTTGTTCACGTCGGTGTCGTAACCGTTCGGGAGCGCCCGGATGAAATCGTCGGCCCCGACCGCCTTCGCGGCGCGCCTGATCTCCTCGGCCGTTGCCTCCGGTTTTCCGATGGCGATGTTGTCGGCGACGGACCCGGAGAACAGGTATGCCTCCTGGGTGACCATGACGATGGCGCGGCGGAGGTCCTTCGGATGCAGCTGCCGGAGGTCGGCCCCGTCGAGCATCACGGTGCCCTCGGTCGGGTCGTAGAACCGCGACATCAGCTTCGCGAGCGTCGACTTACCCGCTCCGGTGGAGCCGACCAGAGCGACGGTCTGACCGGCGGGCAGATCGAGGGTGAAGTGCGGAAGCACGACAGTGCCGCCCTTGTACGCGAAAGTGACGTCCTGGAACTGAACGTGACCGCGTGCTGTCCAGAGGTCGACCGGGTGCACCGGATCCGGCACTGTCGGTTTCTCCTCGAGCACACCCGAGATCTTCTCCAGCGCTGCGGCGGCCGACTGGTAAGAGTTGTAGAACATCGCCATCTCCTCCATCGGGTCGAAGAACCGGCGGGTGTACAGCACGACGGCGAGCAGGGCGCCGATCGCCAGGGAGCCATCGACGACGCGGAACGCTCCGACCAGGAGCACCGTCGCGACAGCGACGTTGCCGATCAGGACCAACCCCGGGTCGAACACACCGAACAGCTGGATGACGCGCGCGTTGATGCCGCGGTAGTCCTCCACGACTCGCCCGAACTCCTTCTCGTTGCGCTTCTCCTTGCGGAACGCTTTCACGGCGCGGATGCCGGTCATCGTCTCGACGAACTGCACGATGACCCTGGCGGATGCAACGCGCGACTGTCGGAACAGAAACTGCGACCGTTTCTGGAACCAGCGTGTCAGGACGTACAGCGGGATCAGGGCACCGAGCAGGACGAGCCCGCTGGTCCCGTCGAGGAGGAACAGGGCGATACCGGTGAACAGCATGTACAGGAAACCGGAGACGAGCTGGTTGATCCCGGAGTCGAGCAGCTCCTTGATGGCGTCGAGGTCGCTGGTCTGCCGCGAGATGATCCGACCCGAGGTGTAACTCTCATGGAATTCGAGACTCAGCTTCTGGGTGTGCAAGAACACCCGCTTGCGCAGGTCGATGAGGATCGCCTGGCTGATCCGGGCGCTGAGCACCATGTACCAGGCGATCAGCAGGGCGCCGAGGAGACCGGTGACCAGGTACACGCCGACGAGAACGAAGGCGGGCATCCAGTCGTTCCGCTCCAGCACGGCCGGGAGGCCGCGGTCGATGCCGAACGCGATCAGCGCAGGGCCGGCGACCTGCGCGGCCGTCGACACGACGACGACAAGCATCGTGAGCACGACACGCAGACGCAGCGGCGAGAGCAGCGACCCGAGCAGACGCAGCGAGCGGGCACGAATCTGGGCGCTCTCCTGTTTGGTGAAGTCGTCGCGCTCCTCACCTTCGACGCCCAACACCCCGGTGTTCGTCATGCTCCCGCCTCCACGGTCTCTGAATCGAAACGCGAGCCGCCAAGCGTTTTATCGATCTTCTCCGCCGCTTCCCGCTTCTCTTCGTCTTCCAGGCTCGAGATGACGAACTTGTAATGCTCGCTCGTGGCAAGGAGTTCACTGTGCCGGCCGACGGCCGTCACCTTCCCGTCCTCGAGCAGCGCGACCCGGTCGGCGAGCATGACCGTCGAAGGACGGTGAGCGACGATAAGGGCAGTCGTCGAGGCCAGGATGCGGCGCAGCGCGGCTTCGACGAGCGCCTCAGTGTCGACGTCGAGCGCCGACAGCGGGTCGTCGAGGACGAGCACCGCAGGGTTCGCAGCGACGGCACGGGCGAGCGCGAGCCGCTGGCGCTGTCCACCGGACAGGCTGAGGCCCTCTTCGCCCACTTTCGTCTCGACTCCCTCGGGAAGGTCGCGCACGAACTGTGCCTGCGCGATGTCGAGCGCTTCGTCGAGGACCGCGTCGGCTTCGGTGCTGTGCGGGTCGAGATCACCGCGTCCGAGAAGGATGTTGTCGCGAACGGATGCCGAAAACAGCGTCGCATCCTCGAACGCCATGGCGATGTGGGTGCGCAGCTCCTCCCTGGTGAGGTCGCGGACATCGACACCGTCGAGTTTCACGGCGCCTCCGGTGACGTCGTACAGGCGGGTAGTGAGGGCCGTGAGGGTGGACTTGCCTGACCCGGTGAGGCCGACCAGCGCCATCGTCTCCCCCGGTTCGAGTGTGAGCGTCACACCGTTGAGCAGGTCTGGGACGTCCTCAGGTGAGTCCTGGTACCGGAAGTGCGTCTCCTCGAAGCTCAAGCGGCCTCGCACCTGCTGGATCGTTGCCGGGCGCTCCGGGTCGGTGATCGTGTTCGGCGTATCGAGAACCTCGAAGAACCGGTCGGTTGCCGTCCGGGTGTCGAAGGTCATCGCCAGCAGGAAGCCGATCGACTCGATCGGGAACCTCAGCACGGTCGCCGTCGCGAAGAAAGCGAACAGCTGCCCGACGGTGATCTCACCGGTCGAGGCGAGCCACACTCCCGTCAGCAGGCACAGGGCGAACGCGACATCCGGAAGCAGCAGCAGCCACAACCAGATGCCCGCAATGGCCTTCGCCTTCTCGATCTCCGTGCCACGCAGGCTTTCCGCCTGGGACTCGAAGTTACGCAGCGCGTGCTTTCCGCGGCCGAAGGCTTTCAGGACCCGGATGCCGTGGACCGACTCCTCCACGGCGGTCGCGAGATCACCTGCCTGGTCCTGGCTGCGCCGGGCGATGACCGAGTACTTCTTCTCGAAAACGAATCCGTAGATCCAGATCGGCACGGCGAGCACGAGGAAGATCGTGCCGAGCAGCCAGTGCCAGTAGAACAACACGACGGCGCCCACCACAACGGTGACGGCGTTCACCACAAGGAGGACAAGCCCGAACGACAGCCAGCGCCGGATCAAATTGAGGTCGCTGACGGCGCGGGACAGCAGTTGCCCCGACTGCCAGCGGTCGTGGAACGAGACGGGCAGGTCCTGCAGCCGGGCGTAGAGCGCGTTGCGCATCCGGGCTTCGACATACGTTCCCGGCTTGAGCACGAACCAGCGGCGAAGCGCGATCATCACCGCCTCGAGCACGCCGAGGCCGAGCACGGCGAGGACCGCCCACCAGATCTGGGACGTGTCACCGGTGGAGAGCGGGCCGTCGACAAGGGCCTGGAGCACCAGAGGGATGCAGAGCGCCACAAGCCCGGCACCGAGCGCAGCCCCCATCCCGAGGATGATGCGCGGCATGGCGTCGCGGGCGTATGGCAGGATCCGCGCGAGCGCGGCCGCCGTGGACAACCCGGATTTAGGGGAGGTGTGACCGTCGATGCGACGAGACATTGTGAGAACTTCTCTTCTCTGCGCATCCCACGAGGATGGCAGTACATTTCGCGAAAAAAGAGGTGAAGTCACCGGTGCGCCCGCAAAAAGGGGCGCGACTCCCCGGCATCCGGAATCGAGTTCGAGCTGAGCGCCGAGCAGCGGTGACGGAGGTTAGGACTCCTGAGGGGCCGGTCGGCGACCGGCGGAGGCGTAGCGGACGGCGACGCGGGATAGCGACCCGGCGGTCGGCGCGTTGGTGATGTACGTCATGACGGCCCTCCTCAACCTGAAACGTCGTCGTCTGGCCACGTCATTTCGACAGGGCGGGGCGGCGACGGCTTCCCACCCTATGCCCAGCCTGGGGAGCCGGGCAAGAACTTTTTTCGCGAGGTTCCGGCCGCGGGTCAGCGGACGCGCACCGAAAGGCAGGTCACGCATCCCTCGAGTTTCTCGAACTCGCTGATGTCGGCCGAGACGACGGTGTAGCCGCGGTCCTCGAGCAAGGCTGCGGTCGCAGGCGCAGACGCTGACATCAGCACGGTGTCCTCCGACAGGACGACGACGGCAACACCCTCCCGCTCAGGAACCGCAAGGAAGTGCGGAAAAAAGGAAGGGTCGTCGACGAGGTCGGGGTGGCCGAGGATCGTACCATCCGGCAGCGCCGTCATCGTGGACTTGAGGTGCAGCGCACGCGTCACGGGAACAGCGACGACGCGATACCCAAGAGGCGCGGCGATAGCCCGGAACTGACGGATGCCTTCGGCGTTCGTCCGGCTGGAGCGACCGACGTAGATCGTCGAGCCCACCTTGAGCACGTCGCCACCCTCGAGGGTGCCAGGGCTCAGGATCCGTTCGATGCGGAGGCCCAGGTCACGCGCCGTCTCCTCGGCACCCTCGCTCTCGGAGCGGCGGCTCTCGGTACCTGCGCGGGCGACGATCGCGGTGTCGCCGAGCAGTACCAGGGCGTCCTCGACGAAGACGGAGTCAGCCATCGTGTCAGCGAAACCGACTTCACGGGTCGTCCAGCCGTTCGCCTCAAGCGCGGAGGTGTACCCGTCCCACTGCGTGTCAGCGAGTTCGGTGTCGACCGGGGTGCGCTCCAGGTGCGTGAGCTGCCCGTCGGTGAGGTTGCCTGCTGGCATCCGCACCAGGGCGATCCGGCGTTCACCGGACTGCTGGGCTGCGCGGAAGGCGAGTGCCCGGCGGTAGACCGCCCGACCCAGAGTCGCAGCGGCGACCGTGAGAGCAAGCACGTACACGCCGTTGAGGCTGAGGAAGGTACTCCACAGGTAGGCGATGGTGGTTGCGTCGAGGGGGAAGCCGCCGAGCACCGTGTTGAGCCCGGTACCGGCGAGGCACGCGAGGATACCGGTGAAGAAACCGACGAGGAGTGCCGTGTACCAGCGCACGAAGCTTCCGACGAGCGCGAAGACGAACAGCAGGACGACGCTGAACAGGCTGGCGAGGAAGTAGAAGTCGCTGACCTGTGCGACCGCTTCGGCCCGGTACTGCTGTGAGACGAAGAAGATCACCACACTCGCCGCGTGGGTGACCACCGCGACGGTCAGAGCGGCCAGGAGGGAGGAAGCGAGCCGACGGCCCCAGGAAACAGACATGGGCTCCAGCCTATCCGTCCGCCGCCACCCTCCTGTCCGGCAGGACTCAGTGGAAGAAGTGGCGTTCCCCTGTGAAGTACATGGTAACGCCCGCAGCCTGGGCAGCGGCAATGACCTCAGGGTCGCGTACAGATCCGCCTGGCTGCACGACGGCGCGCACGCCAGCGTCGAGCAGAACCTGCAGGCCGTCTGCGAAGGGGAAGAAAGCGTCGGATGCCGCGACCGACCCGGCAGCGCGATCGCCGGCGCGGGTGACAGCCAGCTGGCAGGAGTCCACCCGGTTCACCTGACCCATCCCGACACCGACGGATGCCCCGGCGGTGGCGAGCAGGATGGCGTTGGATTTCACCGAACGGCAGGCCTTCCACGCGAAGGCGAGGTCGGCGAGCGTGTCGTGGTCCGCTGGTTCCCCGGAGGCCAGCGTCCAGGTCGAGGTGACCGATTCCCGCGGGAACCGGTCGGCCTGCTGGACGAGGATACCGCCGGACACCTGCTTCGCTTCAAGCGGCTCAGGGGTGAATCCTTCGGGCAGCTGCAGGATGCGAAGGTTCTTCTTGGTCCTCAGGACGTCGAGCGCGTCATCGTCGAACCCGGGCGCGACGAGCACTTCGGTGAAGATCTCCTTCACCGTTTCAGCCATCTTCAGGGTGACCATGCGGTTGGCGGCGATCACTCCGCCGAATGCCGACACGGGGTCGCAGGCGTGCGCGCGGCTGTGGGCCGAGGCGATGGCATCGGGCGCCTTCGGTGCAGCGATGGCGATGCCGCAGGGGTTGGCGTGCTTGATGATGGCGACGGCCGGCTGGGTGAAGTCGTAGGCGGCGCGCACAGCGGCGTCGGCGTCGACGAAGTTGTTGTAGCTCATCTCCTTGCCGTTCAGCTGCGTCGCCTGGGCGATGCCCTGCCCGCCCGAGCGGAGGTAGAGCGCAGCCTCCTGGTGGGAGTTCTCACCGTAACGGAGCACGTGGGCGAGTTCGGCCTGGATGGTCAGCGATGCGCCGAATCCTTCCGCCGTGTCGGTGAACCAGCCGGCGACGGCTGTGTCGTATGCAGCCGTGTGGGAGAACGCACGAGCGGCGAACTCACGGCGCTGGGCAAGAGTGGTTCCGCCGGACTGGACGGCTTCGATCACCTCGCCGTAGCTCTCCGGCGAGACCACGATCGCCACGTTGGGGTGGTTCTTCGCCGCGGCGCGGACCATGGCGGGGCCGCCGATGTCGATCTGTTCGACGACGTCGTCGTTCTCAGCGCCGCTCGCCACAGTTTCCACGAACGGGTACAGGTTCACAACGACGAGCTGGAACGGTTCGACGCCGAGGTCGTCGAGCTGCTGCTCGTGTGATGCCAACCGCAGGTCGGCGAGCAGGCCGGCGTGGACGGACGGATGCAGCGTCTTCACCCGGCCGTCGAGGGACTCGGGGAAACCTGTGACGCTTGCCACATCGACGACGTCGAAACCGGCGTCGCGGATGGCCTGGGCGGTTGACCCGGTGGAGACGATTTCGACACCCGCCCCGGCGAGCGCCCGAGCCAGGTCGATCAATCCTGTCTTGTCACTGACCGAGATGAGTGCGCGGGTGATCGGGACGATGTCGCGTTCCCGGTAGAGGCTCTTGTCGTGGCTGGGGCCTGCCATGGTCTACTCCTTGATTGAGGCTGGGAGGCGTCTCGTCGACAGCACGCCGAGGTCGAGGCCGTTGGCGATGTCGAGGACCGTCTGCACGAGCAGCCGGCGTTCGACAGGTTTGATGCGTTCGTGAAGTTCGTGCTCGGTGTCCCCGGGCAGGACGCTCACGCGCTCCTGAACGATGATCGGGCCCTGATCGACTCCGTTGTCGACGACGATGATCGATGCCCCCGTCTGTTCCACTCCGGCGCGGATGGCGTCGCGCACGCCATGCGCCCCAGGGAACTCTGGCAGGTACGCCGGGTGGGTGTTGATGATGTTCGGGGTGAGTGCCTCGACGACGTTCGGCGGCAGGAGGCGCATCAGGCCACTGAGCACGACGAGCTCCGGGCTCCAGACCCGGATCTGCTCGAGCAAAGCAGCACCCCACGCTTCGCGGGAGTCGTATGAGCTGAACGGAACGATGAACGACGGGATGCCGAACTCTTCGGCGTGCGCGAGGCCTGGCGCTTCACGGTCGGCACCTACAGCGACAACGCGCGCCGGATACTCCGCGTCGGCGGAGGCTTCGAGGAGCGCACGGAGATTGGACCCCGTGCCCGAGATCAGCACGACGATTGAGAGCACGCGGTAATTCTACCGGCACGCGATGCCAGCCAGATATCGGACCGGCTAGCGGAGCCGGTCGGCGGCACGGAGCACAGGCGCCTGGGCCGCAAAGCCCGGCTTGCTGCTGCCTGACGCCATGCCGATCGCGGCGGCGATCCCGACTTCGATGGCGGCGAACGAGCCGACGAGCCAGGGGTTCGGCCCGACGACCCCGAGGCGGCCCGGACCGATCGCCCCCGCGGAGAACCAGGCCAGAAGCCCGAGGGCAAGGCCAGCGACAACTCCGATGCCTGCCGCGGTGACGAGCAGTCTGCGGACGAGGGACCGACCGCCGAGCGCGGCGACGAGGCGCGGGCGGACGAGCGTGGCTGCGAGATATCCGATGAGAACAGGGATCAGGAGCCCGAGGAACCCGAACGCGAGACTTCCACTCGGTAGGGCGCCGAGGATGGGCAAACCCGGGATGGGGCCGACGACGGTGCTGACCGGCGAGATCGCGCTGCCTGCGCCGATCGCGAAGCCGGGTCCGATCAGCCAGGAGGCCACCCAGACGACCAGGTTCGGCACGAAGGCGATCTGCGCGAGTGTCGTGGCGGCGCCGCCGGCGACACCGAGCTGGGCGCCCTGGTAGAGGCTTGTGATGAGTCCGAAGTTCACCATGACGAGCACCGCGAGCAGCACTGCCGAGAGCCCGAGGATGGCGGTGGCCGCGGCGAGACCACCTCTGAGGGCCGCTGCCCCCACAGCTCGGTCGAACCGGTCGAATCGCTCGTCGAGCCGGTCCTGCAGCCGGGAGAGCAACCGGCCGACGACGCCACCGTGTGCCGCCGGGATGCGGCCCCTGCCCAGGAGCACCCCGATGGCCAGTCCGAGCGCGTAGATCACGACGGGCAGGAGAATGGCCTGCCAGAGGGAAGGCCGGAGAGCTTCACTCGGGCTAGTCAGGGCGGCAAGGGTGTTGAGCACGAAAACGGTGCCGAGCGCGGCGACGACGGCGCTCTGCCAGTACCGTGTCGCAGACGCGCGGATGCCGGCCCTGGCGCCCATGAGAACGGTGAACGCGGTCAGCGCGAGAGGCGCGATGGTGACGAAGAACGGATCCGCTGCTGCGGCAAGGCCGGTCGCCCCCACCATCTCAGCGGGGAGGGTGACCTCGATGTCCACGCCGTTACCGAGGAGCCAGATGTCGACGGCGCCCTGCCAGAAGAGGGTCCAGTCGACGGAGAACCCCGAATCGACGGCCCAGAGAATGGTAAGCGGAACGAGTGAGATCCCGATGCCGATGGCGACGGTGATAAGCGCCTCGAGCGCGGCGAGCATGGCGACTGTTGTGCGGTTCATTCGACTCGAAGTTTAGCTGGGCTGTGGGGCATGGCCCGGCTGGAAACTCCGAAGGGCGGCAGTTTCCTGCCGCCCTTCGGGAGTTCTCGGAACCGGTTACAGTCCGGCGATGATCTCCCGCATGAGACGCGCGGCCTCTGAAGGGGTCTTGCCGACCTTCACGCCTGCGGCCTCGAGGGCTTCCTGCTTCGCCTGGGCGGTGCCGGCGGAACCGGAGACGATGGCGCCTGCATGGCCCATCGTCTTACCTTCCGGGGCGGTGAATCCGGCGACGTAGCCGACGACAGGCTTGGTCACGTTGGCCTTGATGAACTCGGCCGCGCGCTCTTCGGCGTCTCCGCCGATTTCACCGATCATGACGATGGCCTTGGTCTCGGGGTCCGCTTCGAACGCAGCGAGTGCGTCGATGTGGGTGGTGCCGATGATGGGGTCTCCACCGATGCCGATGGCCGTCGAGAATCCGATCTCACGCAGCTCGTACATCATCTGGTAGGTGAGTGTTCCCGATTTCGAGACAAGGCCGATCGGTCCCTTGCCCGTGATGTTCGCCGGGGTGATGCCGACGAGTGCTTCGCCAGGGGTGATGATGCCTGGGCAGTTCGGGCCGATGATCCTGGTCGTATTGCCCTTCTCCTGCGCGTACGCCCAGAACTCGGCAGAATCACCGACGGGGACGCCCTCGGTGATGATGACAAGCAGCGGGATCTCGGCGTCGATGGCCTCGATGACGGCGTCCTTGGTGAAGGCGGGCGGAACGAAGGCAATCGACACGTCGGCGCCGGTCTTCTCGATCGCCTCAGCGACGGTCCCGAACACGGGCAGTTCGACGTCGCCGTGCAGGACGGTGGTCCCGGCCTTGCGGGCGTTGACCCCGCCCACCACATTGGTGCCTGCTTTGAGCATCAGGGCGGTGTGCTTGGTGCCTTCGCCGCCGGTGATGCCCTGGACGATGACTTTGGAATCCTTGTTGAGGAAGATTGACATTTTTTCGTTGGTCCTTTTACTTCGAAGCCAGCTCGGCGGCCTTGTCGGCGCCTTCGTCCATGGTTGCGGCGAGGGTGACCAGCGGGTGGTTGGCCTCGTTGAGGATGCGTCGACCCTCTTCGACGTTGTTGCCGTCGAGACGGACGACGAGGGGCTTGTTGGCCGCCGTGCCGAGTTCGGCGAGCGCGCCGACGATGCCCTTGGCCACAGCGTCGCAGGCTGTGATGCCGCCGAACACGTTGACGAAGACGCTCTTGACCTGCGGGTCACCGAGGATGACGTCGAGACCGGCGGCCATGACCTCGGCGGATGCTCCGCCTCCGATGTCGAGGAAGTTGGCCGGCTTCACGCCGCCGTGGTTCTCACCGGCGTACGCGACGACGTCGAGCGTCGACATGACGAGGCCAGCACCGTTGCCGATGACACCTACTTCACCGTCGAGCTTGACGTAGTTCAGGTCGCTGGCTTTCGCTTTGGCCTCGAGGGGGTCAGCAGCGTCCTTGTCCTCGAGCTTCGCGTGGCCTGAGTGGCGGAAGTCCGCGTTCTCATCGAGCGTGACCTTGCCGTCCAGGGCGATGATGTCGCCTTCCTCGGTGAGCACGAGTGGGTTGACCTCGACCAGGGTGGCGTCCTCGCCCTTGTACACGTTGTAGAGCTTGACGAAGACGTCGGCGACCTTGTCGACGAGCTCGGCCGGGAAGTTCGCCGCGACGGCGATCTCACGCGCTTTGGCGGTGTCGATGCCCTGGAGCGGGTTGACCTCGATGCGGGCGAGCGCTTCGGGCTTCTCGACGGCGAGGACCTCGATCTCCATTCCGCCCTCGACGCTTGTGAGTGAGAGGTAGGAACGGTTGGCCCGGTCGAGCAGTACGGAGAAGTAGAACTCCTGGGCGATGCGGGCGCCACCGGCGACCATCACACGCTTGACGATGTGGCCTTTGATGTCGAGGCCGAGGATGGCCTTCGCCGCCTCGAATGCCTCGTCGGGGTTCTTCGCTACCTTGACGCCGCCGGCCTTTCCGCGGCCTCCGACCTTCACCTGCGCCTTGACGACGACAACACCGCCGAGCTTCTCAGCCGCGGCGCGTACCTCCTCCGGCGTTTCTGCGACGATACCCGGCAGCACCGGGACCTCGTATTTTTCGAACAGGTCTCGTGCCTGGTATTCGTAAAGATCCACGTGGGTTTCCGTTCCGCTGAGTGCATTGCTGGTGTTCGCGTTGGGTGGCAGTCCCGGCGTGAGGTATCTCGACGCCGAGAGAAAGTAGGCCGCTCCCACTCTACTTCGTCGCGGGAACGACCACGGTACCCCGCGCCCGGGGCTCGACTACAGTGGCCGGGGTGAGCATTCTGCGCGATATCGGAGGGGATGCCGTCCTCATCGCCGGTGGTGGCCGGGCGATCCTCCTCCAGATCGCCAACCCGGCCGTCGGCGCCGGGGTGGCTGCGCACAGCGACTTCACCTCCCGCCCGCTCGACCGGCTGCATGGGACCCTGGCGTTTTGCTACGCGCAGGTCTACGGCACCGACTCGGACCGGAAGACGGTGAACCGCCGGGTGAACGCCGCCCACGGCCCGGTGACCCAGGCGCCCAGCGCCGGCCCGACCGGTTACTCGGCGTTCGACCCGGCGCTGCAACTCTGGGTCGCGGCGACCCTGTACGACACCGCCGTGCAGGTGCACGAACTCGTCTTCGGGCCGCTGTCCGATGAGGCGGCTGACGAGGTGTACCGCGAGTACGCCATCCTCGGTACCGCCCTGCAGATGCCAGCGGAATTCTGGCCAAAGGACCGCGCAGCGTTCCGTTCCTGGTTCGACGCGGAGCTTGACAGGTTGGAGGTGTCCCCTGACGCCCTCGCGGTGTCTCGGCAACTTCTCGCGGTACGCGCGGCACCGCTCTGGTTGCGTGCAGGACTCCCCGCGGTCCGCCTGGTCACCGCCGCGCTGCTTCCGCCGAGGCTGCGGGCGGAGTTCGGTTTCCGGTGGAGCCCCAGGCAGCAACGACGATTCGACCGGCTGCTCGGCATCGTCCGTGCCCTCTGGCCGGCGGTCCCCCGTGGCATCCGTTCGCTGCCGGTCCGGTACTACCTGCACCGGGTGCGCGCCTGACGTCAGCCGGTCGCTCCACGGCGGTAGCTCTTGTGGTCGGCCACCACCACGGCCACGAGGACCAGGTTCGCGAGCCAGCTCAGGAGAAGTGGTGAGATCGACGAAAATGCGAAGAACAGGATCACCAAAGCTCCTGCCCCGGCGAGGTGGGACCGGAGCCAGGGCAGCCCGACCGCGCGTTTGAACAGAAGGTTGCCCATCAGGTAGACGACGCTCGAGCCGCAGATGAGTCCGGCGGTCCAGCGCTCGAGGGCGGCGCCTTCGTTCCCGCCGAGCGGGTGAACGAGCACGATTTCGTCGGCGACGGCGGTGAGCAGGATGCCGGTCACGAGCAGGAGGGGAATGTACGTGTATGCGACCTGCGCGATCAGGCCGGGCTTGGATGAGCCGCTGATGAAATCGCTGCCATGCTCCTGACCGTGGTTGAAGTACAGCAACCACATGAGCAGCGTGCTCGTGAACGCAGCGAGGAACGCCAGGATGGCAAGCGGCCCGAGGGTCCCCTCGGCGAAGGATCGGCCGGTCACGAGGATCGATTCGCCGAGCACGATGATAAGAAAAAGGCTCACCCGTTCGGCCATGTGCGCGCCAGAGACGTTCCACGTCTCCACCTCCGACCGACCGAGACCGGGCACAACGAATCTCAACCGTGGCCCTGCCATGTCGACGACGACGGCCACCAGCCAGATCGGCAGCCGGAGCTCCTCAGGGGCGACCGCTCCCCCCAGCCACAGGACCCCCGTTGCGAGGTTCCAGATGGCGATGCGCACGAAGTTGAGGTAGTTGTCCGGCCTGGACCGTCGGAATGCGAGAGCGGTGAAAATGCTCCGGCCGAGCTGGATGGCGACCATGGTGACGGCGAAGAGCAGCGCGCGCTCCCCGAAGGCCTCCGGAATGGCACTCGACATGAGCACGCCGAGCAGCATGAGCACGAAGAGCATGCCGCGCACCCGGCGGTGGTCAGGGTCGAGCCAGTTCGTCACCCAGGTCGTGTCGACCCAGACGCGCCACACGGCACCGATCAAGATGACTGTCTGGACAAGGGTGAAAAGGTTCTGATTCTCGATCAGCGAGTGCGAGATCTGGGTGACAGCGAAGACGAAGACGAGGTCGAAGAACAGTTCGACGAAGGTGACGCGGTGAGCCTGGTCGCCGTCCGTCGCGCGGAGAAGACCGCCGGGTTGCTTCGACGAATCGCTCACGGCGCGCCTCCAGTTTGATGACAGGACCTCATTGTTTCAGCACTCGCCCGGGATGCGAAGATCCGGGCTGCGTCGCGCTGCTCACGGCAGGCGGCTGCTGATCCACCCCGCGATGCCTGAGACGAGCGACAGTGAAGGAAGGATGAGCAGGAAGTATCAGTGGAACTGGAACGGCAGCGAACGTACGACGTCGCACCTCTTGACGCCGACGTGCGCGGGATCGCCGTCAGTCCTCGGCGAGGATGGAGAAGATCCTACGGCGCGCGTCATCGAGGACGGCGACGGCCTCTTTCACCTGCTCTGAGCTGCCGGAGCGCCCCACCTGAGCGACCGCCTGTGCGAGGTCGATGCCGGACTTCGTCAGGGCGCTCGCCCGACCGGTCTCACGCGCGCCGGATGCTTCCCATGGTGCGGACTTCTCTGCTGCGGCACCCAGAACTTCGCGCCCTTCCTCGGTGAGCGAGTATGTCTTGCGACCGTTGGATTCCTCCGCCTTGATGAGTCCCTCGTCTGCCAGCAGCTGAAGCGTCGGGTACACCGAGCCGGGGCTCGGCTTCCAGCTTCCACCGCTTCGCTCTTCGATCTGCTGGATGATCTGGTAGCCGTGCATCGGCCTCTCAGCCAGCAGGGTGAGCACGGCGGTCCGCACGTCGCCGCGTCCCATCCGCGTGCTGCCGCCCTTGTGCTCGAACTGTCCGCGAAACTGCTCCATCGCTTCCCACAGGCCGGCCATCGGCCAGCCCTGGCCGGAGCCGCGCGTGCTGCCTCCTGTGCTGCCTCCGAGCCAATCGCCCGCGTTCGAACCGCTCATGAGAACCTCCTCAGCGCCGTCGCCCGGACTGGGCGCAGCGATGCTCAACGATAAATCGCTCGTTGAGGCGGTGTCAGGGTTTTCGGCAGACTCTAAGGCAACGATCTGGCGGCGGGCGTCGAGCCCTCCAGCGCGTACGGAGGGGACTGGACGTCGCCGGTCAGGGCTTCGGCGGGGTCGCTGCCGAGCGCGACGATGCGGTTGTCCGAATCGACGTGAACGATCCTCGGGACGAACACCCTGGCCTCCTCGGTCGTCATCTGCCCGTAGGCGATGAGGATGATCAGGTCGCCCACCCCGACGAGGTGCGCGGCGGCGCCGTTGATCCCGATCACACCGCTGCCTCGCTCTCCAGCAATCGTGTAGGTCTCCAGCCGGCTACCGTTGGTCACGTCCACGATCGAGACGAGCTCGCCCGGCAGGATGTCTGCAGCGTCGAGCAGGTCCGAGTCGACCGTCACCGAACCGACGTAGTGCAGGTCGGCATGGGTGACTGTGGCTCGATGGATCTTGGAAGTGAAGAGGGTACGGAGCATCAGATTTTCTCGATCGGGGCGATTTTGATGAGGAGCTTCTTGAAGCCGGCGGAGTCGAAAGCGACGTGTGCGATGCGCTTCGCGCCTTCACCCGTGACGCTTTGCACCCGGCCATCGCCGAAGTCGGTGTGGCGGATACGATCACCGGAGGCCAGCTCCAGGTCGCCGTTGTTCCTCACCTGGTTGGTGATCCGGTTCGGCCAGTCCCGCTTCTCGGTGAGCGGCTTGTCGGCGAGAGCGTTGCCAGACCCGCCAGACCACTTCGATCTGTTGGCGTTGAGCGCGCGCGGCTGGGTGCCTCCCCGCGAGTTCGCCATGCCAGGAGACTGGCGCCACTCGATGAGTTCGGCCGGGATCTCCTGAAGATAACGGCTGGGCATCGCGACCGCCGTCTCACCGAACTGGGCACGGGTCATCGCGAGTGAAAGGAACAGCCGCTTGCGAGCCCTCGTGATCCCCACGTAGAACAACCGGCGTTCCTCGGCCGGCCCGCCGGGCTCGGACGCGCTCATCCGGTGCGGCAGGAGATCTTCCTCGATTCCGGTGAGGAACACGGCGTCATACTCGAGACCCTTGGCTGTGTGCAGGGTCATGAGCGAGACCGTCCCGCTCGAGTCATCGAGGTCATCGGCAGCCGCGACGAGTGAAACCTCAGTGAGGAAGTCCACGAGTTCGCCGTCGGGGTTGTTGCGCTCGAATTCCTTCGCAACCGCCACGAGCTCTTCAATGTTCTCAGCGCGGGCTTCGTCCTGCGGGTCGTGGCTTCGCCGCAGTGCTTCGATGAGACCGCTCTTCGTCACGAGCATCGACAGCACTTCAGAGACCTTGCCCTCTGCGACGAGCTTCTCGCCCTCATCGAGCAGAGCGGACAGGGAGAGGATCGCGTTGGTCACTTTCGGGCCGAGACCGAGGCCGGTCGCCTCACGCATCGACTCACGGAAGCTCAGCCCGTTGTCTTCTGCGAAGCTGAACAACGCCGTTTCGGTGGCTGGACCGATGCCGCGCTTCGGGGTGTTGAGGATCCGGCGCAGGGCGAGCATGTCGGCAGGGTTCGCGACCGAGATGAGGTAGGCCATCGCGTCCTTGACCTCGGCGCGCTCGTAGAACTTGGTGCCTCCCATGATCCGGTACGGCAGCGCGGAGCGGATGAAGATCTCCTCGAGCGCCCGGGTCTGGGAGTTGGTGCGGTAGAACACGGCGACATCGCTGTAGGCCGTCCCTGCGGCATGGAGCTTCTCGATCTCATCGGCAACGAACTGCGCCTCGTCGTGGCCGGAGTAGCCGGTGTACCCGACGATCTTCTCTCCGTCGCCGACGGCGGTCCACAGCTTCTTGTCTTTGCGATCGAAGTTGTTGGCGATGACCGAGTTCGCGGCAGTGAGGATGTTCTGCGTCGATCGATAGTTCTGCTCGAGCAGGATCACCTCGGCGCCAGGGAAATCGTGCTCGAACTCGGTGATGTTCCGGATGTCGGCACCGCGGAACGCATAGATGGACTGGTCAGAGTCACCGACGACGGTGAGGGATGCCCCGTTTCCGGCGGCGACGAGTGCGCCGTCCTCGACGGCCGGCGGCCTGGTCAGTTCACGGATGAGGGCGTACTGGGCGTGATTGGTGTCCTGGTATTCGTCGACGAGCACGTGCTTGAAGCGGGTGCGGTACGCGGCCGCGACAAGCGGGAAAGCCCGGAACAGGAACACCGTCTGGCCGATGAGATCGTCGAAATCGAACGCGTTGGCTGCGGTGAGCGCGCGGGTGTATGCCCGGAAGATCTGCAGGAACGCCGCTTCGTTGGGGTCGTCCATGTTGGCGTTGCGGGCGTAACTGTCGACGTCGGCGAGTTCGTTCTTGAGCTTCGAGATCTTGGCTGACACGTTCGACGGGGTGAAGCCGAGCACATCGGCGCCCTGCTCCTTGATGATCCGCTTGATGAGGACCCGGGAATCGGACGAGTCGTAGATAGTGAAGTTTTTGGTGAATCCGAAGTTCTCGGCCTCGCGCCGGAGAATCCGCACGCACGCTGAGTGGAAGGTGGAGATCCACATGCCTTCGGCGGCCGGCCCGACGAGCGTGCGAACCCGGTCACGCATCTCTGCCGCTGCCTTGTTGGTGAAGGTGATGGCGAGGATCTGGCTCGGCCAGGCTTCGCGGTTCTCGAGAAGGCTCGCGATGCGGCGGGTGAGCACACTTGTCTTGCCTGAACCCGCTCCGGCGACGATGAGCAGCGCCTGCCCGCGGTATTCCACCGCCTGGCGTTGTTGCGGGTTGAGGCCGTCAAGCAGTCGGCTGCCGCCGGCCCGCTGCTCCCCGCTGGCGCCTGGGATGGCCGCGTTCCCCCTGCCGTCCATGATGACCGGGGTCGCTGAGTGCGCGTTGGGGGTAGGGGTGCTCGCCATATCCCTTCCAGTTTAGGCCGGGCATCCGACATCGCTTACCCGAAGAGGGCGTCCCTCGCCGCGACCCCGAGATCGGGGTGATCACAGAACACGCCGTCCACTCCGGTTCTGAGGACGGCGTCGAACTCGGCTTCCCAGTGCCCGAAGTCCGCCGGCTCTCCGCCCGAGCGGAACGCCCGTACCAGGAACGCGTTCTCCGGCCGCAGGGTCCAGGCGCAGACGGCAAGGCCTCGTTGGTGTGCCCGCGCGACGAGGTCGTTGGTAGAGCCATCGGCATCGCCGGAGAAGAGCAGCGCTTTGTCGACGCTGATGCCGTCGACGCCATCGCCGGCGAGCGCATCAAGGCCGGCATCGGTGAGGCTGTCTGAATACGGCGGCGCCTTCGCGCCGATCGCAGCGACCTGGTCGAACGGCGCTCCCTTCTTCTCGAGCAGGTAGACGTACGACGCTCGTACCCCGCGTGCCGACAGTTTCCGCAACACGGTTTTCTCGAACGCCTCGACGATGAGTCCTGAGCCGTCGCCGAACCGAGTGCCTGCCAGTTCGGATGCGAGCAGTTCGTCAAGGGGAAGCCCCACCTGCTCGAAGTACGTCGCGTGCTTGATCTCGACGACCAGGCCGGGATTCCGCGTGCCGGTGCTGGCCGACGACTCGAGGATGGAAAGCAGGTCCCGCAGCCGGAGGATGCCCGACGAACCGTCGAACGTGGCACTCGCGGAGCGCAGCGCCGGGATCCGCTCCCTGGAACGGAGCGTCCACAGTTCCCGCCAGGTGAAATCCTCGGTGAACCAGCCGGTCAGCTCGGCTCCGTCCACGATCTTCGTGGTGCGGCGGGAAGCGAACTCCGGGCGGGAGGCGACATCGGTCGTGCCCGAGATCTCATTCTCGTGACGCAGGACCAGGACCCCGTCTTTCGTTGCGACGATGTCGGGCTCGACGGCATCCGCACCGAGGGCGATGGCGAGCTCATAGGAGGATCTGGTGTGTTCGGGCCGGTAGCCTGGGGCACCCCGGTGGCCGATGATGAGCGGCCTGGCTGAACCCGGAAACGTCATGGTTCGAGCCTAGTTGCCCGCAATCCCTATCATAGGACGGTGCTCGGGAAAGCCCCGGAATCCTCGGCTTTTCACAGCAAAGACCGCTAGATTGTAGGCAGGTTCCGCTCCGCGGTCCGAACACATTCCAGCCGTTACGACTGAGAAGGAATAACTAGAGACATGGCAACCACCAACCCGGCGTTCAAGAACCCGGCATTCACCCAGCCGAACGCGCAGGCGTTCGCGGTGCAGACGGCCAGCGCGACCGAGCTGCAGGACATGTACAACCGCCCGGCGGCAGGCCCTGTTCAGGCTGACCGCATGACGGTTGAGGACACGATCATGAAGAGCGCTATCGCGTTCGGCGTGCTCGTCGTCGGCGCTCTCGTCGGCTGGGTTCTCGGGGCGACGATACCGGCTCTCGTCTTCGGTGCCGCCATCATCGGCTTCGTTCTCGCGATGGTCAACACCTTCAAGAAGGAGCCGTCCGCTCCCCTGATCCTCGCTTACGCGGCCGCTCAGGGCGTCTTCGTCGGCGGAATCTCCTACATCTTCGAGCAGATGGCGTCCGGGATCGTCATCCAGGCCGTTCTCGCCACGCTCACCGTGGTCGGCGTGACGCTGGCTCTCTTCGCGAGCGGAAAGATCCGCGCGTCCAAGCGGGCGACGAAGATCTTCATGATCGCGATGGTCGGCTACCTGGTCTTCTCGCTCATCAACGTCGGCATGCAGATGTTCGGCCTGACCGACAACCCGTTCGGCCTCCGCGGTGCAGAGATCGCGGGCATCCCGCTCGGCCTGATCCTCGGCGTGCTGTGCGTCATCATGGGTGCATACTCGCTGGTGCTCGACTTCGACTTCATCCAGCGCGGCGTACAGAACCGCGCTCCGCGCAAGTTCGGCTGGTCTGGCGCGTTCGGGATCATGGTCACCGTCATCTGGCTGTACCTCGAGATCCTGCGGATGCTCGCCATCACGCGCGAGTAGTTCGCTCTCCTCGAGACCCCCGTCGCCCGGCTCCCGGTGCGGCGGGGGTTTTCTTTTCTCCCGTTGTTCAGGGAAACGGGATCGCCCATGAAGTCCCGAACCCATCCGCCCCGCATCGACGCTCTTCGTACCGTGCAGCGCAGCGAAGACGACGCAGCATCCGTCGGCGCCGACAGCGACCTGGAACTCGAATCGTTCACCGACATCGAACGGAGCGGTCGAGGCCTGACGGGGCTCACTGTACGGGAGCGCGCCTTCGACGGTGTCGAGCTGGATGTCACGCGCGCCACCCTCAGGCACGTCGATGTGCGCGGGCCGGAGTTCGGCGCCGTTCACGGACTGGAGGGCATTGCCGGCGTGGAGGGCATTGCCGGCGCGACCGTCAACGAGGCCCAGGTTGCCGACCTCGCTCAGCTCTTCGCCCTGCAGCCCTGCATCATCGCTGAGCGCTGAGGTCTGAACGGTTCACAAGGGGCCACGATGCGAGCTGGCTTGGGGGTCGCCGTCACCTCTCAGAGATTTCCTGAGTTGAGGCTGCCGCCTTTCTCGACGCTGCGCTTCGAGCCCGATACGCG
>NZ_JAODMP010000008.1 GCF_025464835.1 Mycetocola sp.
GCAGGTCGCGTGGCGCCACGAGCTCGCGCGGCTTACCGGGATCGTCGGTCCGCCAAAGGCCTGATCTCGTGCAGGCCGCTCGGAGGCGCGCAGTCAATACGTATGCGCCCGAGCTGTCGGCGTCAGCATCTGCGTCGGCGAGTGAGGAACATCGCGCTCGCAGGGCGCGGGGCACTCTCAGTGTGAATGAAGCATCGTCGGGCTCCGAGCCCTACCCGCAAAGGCGTTCGGCGACGCCTTGTCTCCACGCCAATAGATCGGCCAAGAACCCATCTGATGGTCCGCGAGGTTCTTGACGTCACCCGCACCGCTTACTCCGCAGCCTTTGCTTGCTCCTGGGAGAGCATGTCACTGCCCTTCCCCGCTAAGCGGTAGAGCAAGCTCGGACTTAACGACGGGGATGACATGGGGCGCCAACGAAAAAACCCCGGAGAGACAGCCAGAACTGGCGTCTTTCCGGGGCATACCGTGCGCCCGAAGGGATTCGAACCCCCAACCTTCTGATCCGTAGTCAGATGCTCTATCCGTTGAGCTACGGGCGCATGGGCTTGGCCTAACAGAACGAGAGTCGCTCCCAGGCCGTATTAGAGACTACATGACGACACGTCGAGGCGCCAATCGACGCAAGCGGTCCAAGCCCCGCCCCGGCGGTCGTCCACCACCGACACGAGGGTATAGTTGATATTTGTCAATGACCGAACCCCCGGAGCCGAATGCCTCGAACCGCACGCCGCGCTATCTCGACGAAGACCAAACGCACGGCATCCGCCGATGGAACCATGACCCAACGCCAAGTCCTGGAAGCGCTGTCCGGCCTGCTGCTTGGGATGTTCGTGTCGATCCTCGCCGGAACGGTAGTCGCAACATCCCTGCCCGTGATCATCTCGGAACTCGACGGAGACCAGTCCGCGTACACCTGGGTCGTGACCTCCACTCTTCTGGCGACGACGGTGTCGACCCCGCTGTGGGGAAAGTTCGCCGACCTCTTCGACCGCAAACTGCTGATCCAGCTCGCCCTCGGGCTCTTCGTCGTCGGATCCGCAGCCGCGGGGTTCTCGCAGGACACCAACACCCTCATTCTCTTCCGCGTCTTCCAGGGGCTCGGTGGCGGCGGGCTGGCCGCCCTCAGCCAGATCATCATGGCCGACATCATCAGCCCGCGTGACCGCGGCAAGTACGCCGGACTCTTCGGCGCCGTCATGGCGGTCGGCACCGTCGGCGGGCCGCTTCTCGGCGGACTGGTGACGGATGCCTTCGGCTGGCGCTGGAACTTCTTCATCGCGTTACCGATAGCGATCGTCGCGATTCTCCTGCTCCAGTCGACGTTGCACCTGCCCAGGCACCCGAAGCGCACCGTCCGCATCGATTACCTCGGCGCCGTCCTGATCGCCGCCGGCGTCTCACTCCTCCTGATCTGGGTCTCGCTGGCCGGCCACCAGTTCGAGTGGGCATCGGTGCCCACCCTCGTGATGGTCGTCGGGTCGGTCGTTCTGCTCGCCGCCGCCGTGATCGTCGAACTCAAGTCGCCCGAGCCGATCATTCCGCTCGGGATGTTCCGCAACCGCACCTTCACCCTCTCCGTCATCGCGAGCATCTCGGTCGGCGTTTCGATGTTCGGCACGTCGGTGTTCCTCGCTCAGTACATGCAGCTCGCCCGCGGCGCCACGCCGACGGAATCCGGCCTGCTCACCATCCCGATGATGGCCGGCCTTCTGATTTCGTCGACGGTGTTCGGCGGCCTGATCAGCCGTCGTGGCAAGTGGAAGGCGATCATGGTGTCCGGGTCGGTGCTGACCGTCGTCGGCTCGATCCTGCTCGGCACGCTGCACTACGACACGAACCTCATCCTCGTCGGCGTCTACATGGCAGTGCTCGGTGCCGGAATCGGCATGCTCATGCAGAACCTGGTTCTCGTCGTTCAGAACTCCATCGAGGTACGCAACCTCGGTGTCGCGACCAGCGCGATCACCTTCTTCCGCAGCCTTGGCGGCACCATCGGCGTCTCCGTACTCGGCTCCATCCTGGGCACTGTCGTCGCGCAGAGCATCAAGGAGAACATTGCCGCCCTCAAGCCGGCCGACCAGGTTCTTGCCGGAACCTATCTCGGGAGCGGAACGATTCCGCAGATCTCCGAATTGCCCACCGTGCTCAAGACCGTCGTCGAAAGTGCCTACGGAAGCGGCGTCGGATTCGTCTTCCTCTGCGCCGTCCCGCTGGCGGTCGTGACACTCATCGCTGTCGTCTTCCTCCCGAACGTGCCGCTTGGGACCCTCAATGCCGTGCAGCTGAAGACGCAGACGGGTGGGCGCTCAACCGCCGCCGACAAGGCGCGCGAACGCGACGACGCCAGCGACATGCTCATCGACGTCTCCACCGCCAGCGTCGCGCTGCCCGCAGTGGGACTCGCCCACCCCACGGAGTCGGCGCAAACCGTGAGCTCGCGGGAGAGCGCCGACCAGGCCCGAGGCGGCGACCGTTGAGCGCCCACCAGACGCACGGGGCGGCATCCGACGACCGGCACGCATCAGCGATCCTGACCGTCGAAGATTCGATCAGTACCCTGTCGCGCAAGCTGCATCTGATCGTCCGGAACGCGGCAACAGCGGTTGACCCGTCGCTCCAGCCCATCAGCTACCGGCTGCTCCGGACAATCCAACGCTGCGGCTCCGTGCAGGCCAGCGTGGCGGCCGATATGCTCGTCGTCGACCGCAGCGTCGTGAGCCGGCAGGTTCGACAGCTCGAGGAACTCGGTCTGGTCGAGACCCGTACCGATCCGGACGACGGCCGGGCGCGCATCCTCGTCCTCACCGACGAAGGCACACGTCGGATGCGCTCGGTCAACCCGACGAACCGCACGATTCTGCACGGATTGCTTTCGTCGTGGTCGGCGGAGGAGCTGGAGAGCTTCGCGGCCCAGGTCGATCGCCTCAACGAAGCGGCCGACGTCGGGACCGCCGATTCGACGACCTGACAGGCGCCGGCCGCACGCCCGGAGGTGAGCTACTTCACGCTGCCGCTGACGAGTCCGGCCACGAGCCAGCGCTGCAGGAACACCGCAGCGGCGAAAACCGGGATCACGCCGATGAGGGATGCCGCGGCGATCTTCCCGAAGTCCTGGAGACGCTCCCCGAGCATGAGGGAGAGCACCACAGGCACTGTTTGCGCTTCCGGCCCCTGGGTGAGGAATGTCGCGAGAACGAACTCGTTGTAGTTCAGCACCGCCACGATCACACCGACGGCCACCAGCCCGGGCGTGAGCAGCGGCACGACGATGCTCCCGAGCACCCGGAAGGCTCCGGCGCCGTCGAGCTGGGCTGCCTCGTCGAGCTCGACCGGGAGCTTGCGAACGAAGCCCTCGAGCAGCCAGACCGCGACGGCCGTGTTGGCGAGCGCGTACACGATCGTGAGCCCGGCGAGGGTGTTGTTGAGCCCAAGCACGCGGAGGAGCGTGAAGAGCGGCACGACGGCGACGATCGGCGGCAACAGCCACGGGCTGAGGATCGTCGCAGCCAGCGTCCGTCCGCCGGTGCGGTAGCGCACCATCGCCCAGGCAGCGGGCAGGGCGATGACGAGGGTGAGCACGGCACCGCCAAGCGAGGTGATCACCGAGTTGAGGATGCCGCGCGGCAGTCGCGACGCGGCGGCATCCACCCAGTTGCCCCACTCCGGATTCGACGGCCAGACAATCCCCGCCGAGATCTCGCCCTGCTTCATCAGGGACACCGAGAGCAGGTAGGCGAGCGGAAGCAGCGTGAACAGCAATGCGACGCCGACGGTGACGGTGGCGAGCCGGCTCGAACGCTTAATCATGGTGAAGCCTCCTCGTGATCGCCACGACCGGCAGCGTCACCACGGTGACGACGACGGCGAGGAGCAGGGTGATGGTGCCCGCCCGGCCGAGATCGAACTGCTGCAGTGCCGCCTGGTAGATCAGGTAGGCGGGAACAGTCGTGGACTGCCCTGGGCCGCCTGCCGTCATGATGTAGACGAGATCGAAGACCTTGAAGGCCAGGACGATCCGGATGAGAAACGCCGCAGCGATGGTTCCCGCGATGGCCGGAAGGGTGATCTGAGCGAAAAGCCGGATGCCGCCGGCCCCGTCGAGCGCTGCGGCCTCCGTCAGTTCGGGGTCCTGTCCCAGGAGCGCCGCGAACACGAGCAGGGCGATGAGCGGCGTCCACTCCCAGACGTCGGCCACGGCGATGCCAAGGAACGCAAACGTCGGTGACGCCAGGACGGACACCGGGTCGCCGGAGTACCCGAAGAAGCTGAGCACCGTGTTGAACAGCCCGCCGGAGGGATTGAAGATCAGTTTCCAGAGGATGCCGACGACGACCGGCGGAGTGATCATCGGCAGCAGGAGCAGGGTGCGTACCACCGCGCCTGACCGGGCGCTGCGGAACAACGCCAGCGCCGTGGCAACCCCGAGCACGGCGCTCGCTGCGGACACGAAGATTGCGTAGATGGTGTTGCGCAGCAGCGACGCAACGACATCGTCGTCGCCGAGCGCGGCCTCGAGGTTCGCCGTGCCGACCCATTCCTGGAACGGCCGGCCCAGGCTCGATTCCGACAGCGCGGTCAGCACGATGAAGATCAGGGGGTAAAACCCGAGCACGATGAGCGACAGCACGCTCGGCGAGATGAAGAGCCGGTGGGCCGTGGCGTCTCGGCCGCGCCAGCGTGCGCGTGCCGCGGGAACGCCGGAACCCGGCGACGTCAAGGAACGTCGCCGGGTATCCGGTTTCTGGCTGGTGCTAAGAGCCAAGGATCTTTTCCCATTCAGCCTGCACGCCGTCCAGGGTCTCCTGTGCCGTTCCGCCTTCGCCCGCGAGAAGCTTGGCGAGTTCGTCGGTGAGGATCTGGGCAAGCTCGGTCGCGTGTTCGCCGGTCGGCCAGGCGAGCGCACCTTCGAGTGTCGCCCGGTTCGCTTCCTGCAGTTCGGGGTACTCGGTGCCGTAGCTGTCGCTCTCGAGCGACGAGATCCGGTTCGGGTCGATGCCGGTGGGAGGTGTCGCGGTGAGCAGCGCCTCGTTCACGTCGGAGGACGCGGCCCACTCGACGAATGCCTTCGCGAGTTCGGTCTTCTCGGTGTTCGCGGCGATGACCCAGCTGAAGCCGGCCACGAGCGATGCGCGGCTCTCGGTGTTGTCTCCGCCGGTCGGCAGGAACGAGACGCCCCACTTGTCGACGACCTCCGAACCGCTCTCCGGGTCCTGCGACCGCACCCCGAGGTCGGTCCAGTTCTCGATGAACCCGACTTTGCCGGCGAACCAGGCGCTGTTGCCAGCACCGAAGTCGGTTTCGGCCGGGGTCGGCAGTGCGTAGTCGTTGATGTCGACGAGGGACTGTGCCGCGGCGACTGCTTCGGCCGAGTTGATGGCCGGCTTGCCGTCGTCGTCGAGGAACTCCCCGCCGAAGCCGGCGAGGCGGTTGGCGAAGCTGGCGCCGAGGATCAACGGCGACTTCTGGCCGAAGATCGCGGCGCCGTAGACACCGTCGGCCTTCTCGTTCTCGGTGATCGTCTTCGCCTGTTCGAGGTACTCGTCCCAGGTCGCCGGCGGTTCGGTGAAGCCGTTCCGCTCGAGGATCTCCTTGTTGTAGAACAGCACGTGCGTGTCGCCGTCGAAGGGGACGCCGTACCGCTTGCCGTCGACCTCGCTGTACGGCTCGTAGATCGAGGGGATGAAGTCGTCGGTGTCGAGCGCGTCGTCGGATTCGACCCACTCGGTGAGGTCCTGGATGGCGCCGTCGGCGGCGAGGTCGCCAAGCGAGACGTACCACGGCGCCGCGACGTCGATGGTGTTCGCGCCGGACTGCTGGTCGAGCGCAAGCTTTGAGCCGATCTCGTCGTACGGCACGATGACCGGGTTGATCCTGGCGCCGGTCTCCTTCTCGAACTCGGTCGACAGCCACTCGGACGCTCCCTCGTGGGAGGAGATCAGCAGGACGGTGAGCTCCTCACCGGTGAAGTCGCCGTCAGCGGCGGCGCTGTCCTCTGCGGGCGCCGAGCAGCCGGCAAGGACGAGGGAGACGGATGCCGCGAGGCCGGCGGCTGTGAAAATCGTGCGCGGCCGGCTGTTCCGGCGAGGCGAGAATGACATGTCGAACTCCTGAAGGGGATGGGTGCAATTGAAGATACGGACGCCCCCGCCCCGCCCGGCGGGTGTGACGTAAGACTTCGACACGTTTCGTCATGAAGCTCACGTTCCCGGACCGGAACATTTCCTTAGGTTTCGCCTCCCCACATCGCCGGAGGCACCGCTGGTAGCTTTCGAAGTCCGGCGAACGGGACCCAGGCATCCGTTCGCGTCGCTACGCATCCATCGGACGGTCCAATGCCTTCTCGCATCATTCTCAACGCCTTCGACATGAGCTGTGTCACCCACCAGGCCCCAGGACTCTGGCGCCACCCGGACAACTCCGCCGACCGGTACAACGACCTCGCCTACTGGACGGACCTCGCCCAGATCCTCGAGCGGGGAAAGTTCGACGCCATCTTCCTCGCCGACGTGGTGGGCCTGTACGACGTGTACCGGCACTCCGCTGCACCGGCACTGACGGATGCCGCGCAGGTGCCGGTCGGCGACCCGCTGTTCCAGATTCCCGCGATGGCAGCGGTCACCTCGAAGCTGGGCTTCGGTGTGACGGTGGCGCTGACCTACGAACAGCCGTACGCGCTGGCCCGCAAATTCTCGACCCTCGACCACTTCACGCAGGGGCGGATCGGCTGGAACGTCGTCACCTCGTACCTCAACAGCGCGGCGAAGAACCTCGGGCTGACGAAGCAGATCCCGCACGACGAGCGGTACAACCTCGCCGACGAGTTCCTCGACGTCACCTACAAACTCTGGGAGGGGTCGTGGGAAGACGGCGCCGTTGAACGCAACCGCGAGACCGGCGTCTTCTCCAACCCGGCGAAGGTCCACCCGATAAACCACCACGGGAAGTATTTCGATGTTCCTGGCATCCACCTGTCTGAACCATCACCCCAGCGCACCCCCGTCATCTTCCAGGCGGGCGCCTCGCCCAAGGGCCGGGACTTCGCGGCCAAGCACGGCGAAGCGGTTTTCATCAACGGGCTCACCCCTGAGCTGACCCGCACCGCGACTGACGACATCCGTGACCGGGCTGACGCGCTCGGGCGTCCACGCGAATCGGTGAAGATCCTCACCCTCGCGACGGTCATCACTGCGGAGACCGACGAGGAAGCGCAGGCGAAGTACAGCGAATACCAGAAGTTCGTGAGCCTCGAGGGTGCCCTCACCCTCTTCGCCGGGTGGACGGGGATCGACCTGTCCGAGTACGACCCGGACGAGCCGCTCAAGTACATCGAGACGGATGCCGGTCGCTCGGCGCTCGGTCTGTTCACCACGGCCGATCCCGACCGGGACTGGACCATCCGCGACATCGCCGAGCACGTCGGCATCGGAGGGATCGGCGCCGTCATCGTCGGCTCACCGACCACCGTCGCCGACGAACTCGAACGGTGGATCGACGTCGGCGGCATCGACGGCTTCAACCTCGCCTACGTGATCACGCCCGGGACCTTCGAGGACGTCGTCGAGTTCGTCGTCCCCGAGCTGCAGAAGCGCGGCCGGGTCTGGGACGACTACCCGGAGGGCACGCTGCGCGAGCGTCTCAACGGCTCGACGTCGCCGTTCGTTCCCGACTACCACCCTGCGCACCAGTACCGGGGCGCATACGCCGCCCTCGAATCGGCCGCAGATCACACAGCGCCATCGCGCTTCGACGACACGCTCCAGAACGCCTGAAAACCGGCGACGAGACCGAAGGACAGAATGATGGCAGACGCAACATCAACCACTCCGCCCCGCACTCACTGGTCGGGCGCCGCCGACCAGACCGAACTCGATCGCTGGCAGGCCATCGCCGAGGGCGTCGCCCGTGAACTCGCGGTCGACGTGCTGGAGCGCGACCGCGCCAACGAGGATCCCCGCCGCGAACTGCAGCTCCTCCGCGATTCTGGCCTGGTCAACCTGCTCGACCCGGCAGAGCTCGGCGGGGGCGGAGCCCACTGGGAGACCGCGTTCCTCGTGATCCGCACGCTGGCCCGCGTCGACGCATCCGTCGCCCAGGTCCTGGCCTACTCCTACATCAACAAGAGCAACATCGGCTTCCTCCTCCCGCGTGAAAAGCAGGCCGAGTGGTACCGCGCGACGATCGACGGTCAATGGTTCTGGGGCGACAGCGTCAACCCTGTCGACCCGGACCTCCAGCTGACCCCGGATGCCGGCGGCTGGCGACTCAACGGCGTGAAACACTTCTCGACGGGCGCCTCCGTCGGCGACCGGATCCTCATCTCTGCGGCGGTGACCGGCGGGGACCGCGACGGCCAGCTCGTGCTCTTCGTCATCGACGCCGGAGCCGACGGCGTCGAGCCGCTCGGCGACTGGGACGCGCTCGGCCAGCGGCTCTCGGCGAGCGGCTCGGTTCGCTACACCGACGTTCGCGTCACCGAGGCGGACCTCCTCGGTGTACTCACCGAGGAGCCGTTCGCGAACCTCATCACCCCCGGCATCCAGCTCGCGTTCGCGAACCTGTACCTCGGCATCGCCCAGGGCGCTCTCGAGCAGGCGCGGGACCTCACCCGTGCACGCAAGAACGCCTGGTTCCTCTCCTCGGCCGACCGCTACCGCAACGACCCCTTCGTTCTGCGGGTGTTCGGTGAGTTCGTGGCCCGCGTCGAAGCAGTCGAAGCACTCGCCGACAAGGTGGGGCGCCGGTTCGACTCGGTCGTCGAGCTCGGCGATGCTGTGGCATTCGAGACCCGCGGGGCGATCGAAGTCGACATCGCGAAGGTCAAGATCGTGTCGACAGAGGTCGGCATCGAGGTCTCGAACCGGGTTTTCGAGGTGACCGGCTCCAGTTCGGCGAAGTCGAGCGTTGGGCTCGACCTGTTCTGGCGCAACATCCGCACCCACTCGCTTCACGACCCGGTCGATTACAAAAAGCTCGAGGTCGGTGCTCACTTCCTCAATGGAGAGTTCCAGCCGATCTCGCTCTACACCTAGGAGATCCCGGATGCCAACGACGACAGAAACACAGACCACCTCCCGGCTCGACGCCGTCCTCGAGCGGCTGAGGCCGATCTTTGATGACATCGCTGCCGGCACTGTGCAGCGCGAGCAGGAGCATACCCTGCCCCATGCTGAGGTCCGCCGACTCGTGGACGCCGGGTTCGCCGGACTGCGCGTGCCTGTGGAAGACGGCGGGGCCGGCCTCACCATTCCTGAGCTGGCCGAGGTGCTGGTCGAACTCGCCGCGGCCGACTCGAACCTGCCGCAGATCTTCCGGGGACACATCGCGTTCGTCGAAGACCGCCTCACCTCACCTCCTGGCAGCGAGCGCGACCGCTGGCTACGCCGTTTCGCTGCGGGCGAGTTCGTCGGCAACGCCTGGAGCGAAGTCGGGCAGGGCGCCATCGGTACCTCATCGACGACGCTCGACCGGGACGCGGATGGCTGGACGCTCAACGGTCGCAAGTTCTACACGACCGGAAGCATCTACGCCGACTGGATCGACGTCACAGCCCGCCGCTCCGACGGCGTCGACGGCACGGCACTGGTGCGCACCTCCCAGCCCGGTGTCACCATCACCGACGACTGGGACGGCTTCGGCCAGCAGCTCACCGGCACGGGCACCACCGTCTTCGCCCGGGCCGCCGTCGACGACGAGAACGTCTTCGTGTTCGCTGACCGCTTTCGGTACCAGACAGCGATCTACCAGCTCGTGCTCCTCTCCGTCCTTGCCGGTGTCGCGAAAGCTGCCGAACGCGACACGGCACAGGAGGTCCACGACAGGAAGCGCGTGTACAGCCACGGGTCCGCGTCGCTGGTGCGCGAGGACCCGCAGATCCAGGCGATCGTCGGTGAGATCTCGTCGGTGTCCTTCGTGGCGCACGCCACAGTCCGACATGTTGCGGAGACCATCGAGCGCGCCTATGAGACGTCGGGCCGCCGCGGCTCTGACGAGGACGACGCCACGAACATCGCCGCCGAGATCGCCTCAGCGCAGGGCCAGGTCGTCCTGTCGACCCTCGTGACCCAGGCAGTGACCCGGGTCTTCGACACCCTCGGGGCCTCAGCGGTCAGCCGCGCGAAAGGCCTTGACCGGCATTGGCGCAACGCCAGAACCGTCGCCTCCCACAACCCGTGGATCTATAAGGCCAAGATTGTCGGAGACTGGGCAATCAACCAGACCCCGCCGCCCTTCCTTTGGGAGATCGGCGTCGCCACCGATCGCTGACCGACATACCCATTCCTGAGGAGACCATCGTGACCGACGACGTGCGCTTCGACGCATCCGTTCCCGACATCCACGCGCCGTACCAGGCGGCATCCGATCGTTACACCCACCTCGGCTACCGCCGGGTCGGCGACAGCGGGCTGCTGCTCCCGCCGATCTCACTGGGGCTCTGGTACAACTTCGGCGACAACCGGCCGTTCGACGGCCAGCGCGAGATCCTGCGCCACGCCTTCGACCGGGGCATCACCCACTTCGACCTCGCCAACAACTACGGCCCGCCCAACGGCAGCGCCGAAGAGAACTTCGGACGGATGCTGTCGCGCGACTTCAAGCCGTACCGCAGCGAGCTGATCGTGTCGACGAAGGCCGGGTGGCCGCACTGGCCAGGGCCGTACGGCAACTTCGGATCCCGCAAGTACCTGCTCAACAGCCTCGACGAGTCGCTTGAGCGCCTGCGCACCGACTACGTCGACATCTTCTACTCGCACCGGGTCGACCCTGAGACACCGCTCGAGGAGACCATCGGCGCGCTCGACACCGCTGTGCGCCAGGGCAAGGCGCTGTACGCCGGGATCTCGTCGTACTCGGCCGAGCGGACGGCGCGCGCCGTCGAGATCGCGCGGAGCCTCGGCACGCCTCTGGTGATCCACCAGCCGTCGTACTCGCTGGTGAACCGCTGGGTCGAAGAAGGGCTGCTCGACACCCTCAAGGACACCGGACTGGGTTCGATCGCGTTCACCCCGCTCGCGCAGGGGCTGCTCACCGGCAAGTTCCTCAACGACCCCGAGGCGGAGCACGCCACCCCTCGCGGCTCGTTCAACGACAGCTTCCTATCGAAGGACAACCTCGCCCGCCTGCGCGGGCTGAACGGCATCGCCGAGTCGCGCGGCCAGACCCTCGCCCAGCTCGCGCTGGCCTGGGTGCTCCGGCCCGGCGGCGCCACGAGCGCCCTCATCGGCGTCTCCCGCATCGAACAGCTCGACGAGAACCTCGCCGCGCTGGAGAACACGTCGTTCACCGACGACGAACTCGCCCGCATCGACGAGTTCGCCGGCGACGCCGGCGTCAACCTCTGGGCACAGTCGAGCGACCTGTAGGCCGCGCGCGGTCTCACAGAACGGATGCCGTCGCGCACGCAGCCGGGACGGCATCCGTTTCACCGTCGATGCTGCTCATCGCTACCGCAGGTGCCGCTCGTCGAGCGCGGTGAGCTGGCGCTTGAGGGCGATCTGCCGGTACGAGGTGTCGATGAGCTCGGCCACGAACTGCCAGTCGGTTCCGTCCACCGACAGGTCCATGCCCAGCCAGCCCGCCGGTCCGAAGTACGGCGGCACGAAGAACCGGTCGTCCTCGAGCAGGGCAGGGCGTTCGTCAGGATCCGGCTTGAAGACCATCGTGTGCGGGCGATCCGTCGACGATGCCATCACGACGAAGAGCTTCTTGCCTGCACGGAAGGTGGGCCTGCCCCACGCCTCTACCTCGGCGAACTCCGGGTAGTCGGCACAGATGTCGCGAACGGCGCTCACGATCGCGTCGGTCGGCTCGACAACAGTCGGATGCTCCATGGCCGTGATCATACGCCCGGAACCGGCGGGCAGCCGGAGTCAGGCGGCGGAGGTGGGGCAGTACAGCTGGGTGCGTTCGCCGCTGCGGTCGACGGTGTGCAATGACATCGCCTGACCACAGAGCGGGCAGGCGGAGTCGGAGGCAGGAGGTAGCGGCTCTTCGTTGTACGGGCCGAGCGGGGGTGGCCCGATGTACGGGCGGAGCCGGTTGTTCAACCAGTTGGTGAAGCCGCCGGCATCCGCGATACTCTGTCGAGGCTTTTTAGTTCGTGCCATAACAATTAGTGTATAGGCTAATCAGGGGAGGGGGCCCTATCCATGACCGAGCACACCGGTGAGGCAGCGAACCTACTCGCCCTCGAGAACCAGGTCTGCTTCGCGCTCGCCGTGGCCAGCCGCAGCGTTCTTGCGCTGTACCGCCCGGTCCTTGAGCCCCTCGGCCTCACCCACCCCCAGTACCTCGTGATGCTCGACCTGTGGCAGCACAGCCCACGGTCGGTGAAAAAGATCGGCTCCGCCCTGCAGCTCGAGCCTGCCACGCTCTCCCCGCTCCTGAAACGGCTCGAGGCCGCCGGCTACGTGCGCCGCGAGCGCAGCACGGTCGACGCGCGGGTCCTCGACATCACTCTGACGGATGCCGGACGCCGCCTCCGCGAGCTGGCCGAAGACATCCCGACGAAGATCATCTCCGAGCTGGGCATGTCCGTCGACGAACTGACGAGGATGCGCGAAACACTCCACACCGTGATCGCCGCGGCAGCGCCCGCCTGAAAAGTGCGCTCGAGCGACCTGGGATAGGATGAAAAGCAGCGAAGGGGAGTAGTTCCCACCGCCGGTTCAATCCAGGAACGGCGACGCGGTCTGTCGACACACTGGTCTTTTCGACCCGGCAGCCCACCCGCAGAAGCGGGCGAGCGAGACCTTCGGCCACATATCCACGATGGCCGAAGTCTCGAAAATTCTTGAGGATCTTCGGCCCACCGCAGCAGGAGTTCCCCGTGACCGAATCCCCCGCCACTCGCACACCCAGCGCCGCCGAGATCAAACGCTGGCGCCGGTATCTCGCCGACGAACGTGCCGAAGCATCCGTCTACGGTGAGCTCGCCAGCCGCCGGACTGGTGAGGAACGTGCCATCCTGCTCGGGCTTGTCGACGCCGAACGGCGGCACGAGGCCCACTGGATCCAGCTGCTCGGCGAACACGCCAACGACCCCACGCGCACCGCCCTCCGCACCCGCCTCCTCGCTTTCCTGGCCAGGCGGTTCGGCTCTGTCTTCGTTCTTGCCCTCATGCAGCGCACCGAATCGCGCTCACCCTACGAAGCGGATGTCGACGCCACCGACGCAATGGCGGCCGACGAGAGACTGCACGAAGAGATCGTGCGAGGCCTCGCCGCCAGGGGGCGCAACAGCATGTCCGGCATGTTCCGCGCAGCGGTGTTCGGCGCGAACGACGGACTGGTGTCGAACCTGGCCCTCGTGCTGGGCATGGCCGCGACCGGTGTTGGCAACGGCGTGGTGCTTGCCGCCGGGATGGCCGGGCTCCTCGCCGGGGCATTATCGATGGGAGCAGGCGAGTTCGTCTCCGTGCGGTCCCAGCGCGAACTGCTCGAGTCGACCGCCCCTGACCCTGCCGCCCGAAGCGTCCTCCCCCAGCTCGACGTGGACGCCAACGAGCTTCAGCTGGTCTACCGTGTCCGAGGCATGGCACCGCAACAGGCAGCTGAACATGCCCGCGAAGTTCTCAACGGCCTCGACTGCGCCCACGTGAACATCAACACCGGGAGCATCCCCGCGCAGAAGAACGAACACGAAGAGATCGGCTCGGCACGCGGCGCTGCTGTCTCCAGCTTCCTGTTCTTCGCGTCGGGCGCGATCATCCCCGTGCTTCCTTACCTGTTCGGCCTGAGCGGCCTCGCGGCCGTCGCCGTGGCATCCGTTCTCGTCGGAATCGCGCTGCTCATGACCGGCGCCGTCGTCGGGGTGCTCTCGGGCGCTTCACCGCTCAAGCGTGCACTGCGCCAACTCGGCATCGGCTACGGCGCCGCGGCGGTCACGTACCTGCTCGGACTGATCTTCGGCACGACCGTCGCCTAACGAGAGTCGGCTTCATCGTGCGCAAACGGAGCTGATCGGCCGGTTCCGAGGTCGATTCCCGCCCGCCGCTCCGCGAGGAACGACTAGGAGCGGCCTCGACCCCGGTTGCGGCCCTTGCCGAGCTTCTTCGGTGCCCGGTGCGGGCGAGGCGTGAACGGCTTCGCCTTCTCCTTGGGCTTCGGTTTACGCTCCTTGGCCGGCGCTTTCTCGGGCTCCTCCTGCGGCGCGCGGGAACTGCGGGCGGTCCGTCCGCGGACCACGCCGATGAACTCCTCGACGTCTGCAGTGGTGTTCTCCTCGAGCCAGGTGAGCGCGATCTGTGACTCAGCGACATCCGTCACCTGGATGGCGACAACATCCTTACGGGCGTACAGTCGGGCCACCGATTGCGGAACGATCAGGATGCCCACCCCAGCGGCGACGAGCTCCGCGGCGTCATCACCGGTGCGGATGCTCGGAAGCGACCGTCGGGTCCCCTCGCGAATCTCGTCGGCGACGTCGCGCCACTCAGGCACGGACTCCGGCTCCTGCAGCAGGTGTTCCCCGGCAAGATCCGCGACCGAGACGGATTCCGCCTGCGACAGCTCGTGCTCCTTCGGCAGCATCACGACAGGGGTTTCCCGGTAGAGCGGGATCACGCTCAGTCCGTCGTCGTCGATCGGCAGCCGCACAAAGCTGACCTCCGCCGTGCCGGCGTGCAGCACCCGAACCTGATCCTCCTCCTGTGTCGGGGCGAAGCCAAGCGGCAGGTCCGGGCGGCGTTCTGCCCATACCTTCGACCATTTCGCCAGCGTCACACCGGGCACGAAGGCCACGGTGAAGAGGCGGTCAGGCGTCGATTCGGCGTCCATGGTGCCTCCTTCATGCCGCTCGGTAACGAGAACGGTCGTCTCACAGGGTATTACGGATGCCGCCATCCGCGTGTTGCACAACGCCCCACCGGTTACGCTTGCGGTATGGCTTCCAACAAGACCCCCCAAACCATGAAGCCGGAGACGGCAGCGAAAAAGCTCAACGTCTACCTGCCCGCAACGCCCGAAGAGTTCCAGAACGAGCCGGTGACGCGAGAACAGCTCAACGAGCTCCTCGCCTCGCCGCCGGAGTGGCTCGTGGAACTGCGCAAGAACGGACCGCACCCACGTCAGGAGGTTGCGCGCAAGCTCGGCATCTCCGTATCCGGTCTCGCCCGCTCCGAGATGGCGGATGCCGCCCTGACGACAGCAGAAATCACGGCGCTTCTCGAGGGTCCCCCGGCCTGGCTTGTGGCTGAGCGCGCCACGCACGCCGCGGTGATGACCGAGAACACCCGCATCAACGAACGCAACGCCGGCCTTCGCGTGCTCGCGGAAGAAAAGGCCCGCAAAGAGCAGAAGCAGCGCGAGCGCGAGCGACAGGAGTAGCTCAGGCGACGAGAGAACGGCCCGCGAAACCAGCGCTCCGCGGGCCGCTTTGCTGCCGCCCGCTCACCCGGTCCGGACGAAAACTACCCCCGGCACACCGCGAGATCCGGTCCGAAGTGCCGCGTCTGCCTGTTCCTGCGGATGCGCCCGCTGTCTCCTCCGCTGCGTGGAACGACGCAGCCGGCCCAGGTGGCTCCGGGTTATCCCACGCTCTCGAGTTCGCGCTCACGGCGGCGTGCCCGGTGCCGCAGAACGGCGCGCACCAGCCACCAGCCGGCGAGCAGAGCGGCACCAGCGACGACGACGTATTTGAGCACGTCGGCGTACTGCAGAACCGCGCCCCAGTTCTCGCCGAGGAGGAACCCGGCGATCACGAAGATGCTGTTCCAGATGAGGGAGCCGGCCGCGGTGAGCAGCCCGAAGACGACCATGTTCATTTTCTCGATTCCGGCGGGAACGGAGATGAGGCTGCGGAAGATGGGCAGCATCCGCCCGAAGAAGACCGCTTTCTTGCCGTGTCGGCCGAACCAGGCGATCGTCTTGAGAATGTCATCGGGGTCGACGAACGGGATTCGGGCGGCGAGCCAGACGGTGCGATCGTGGCCGAGCCACCGGCCAAGGCCGTAGAGAACGAAGGCTCCGACGACGGATCCGAGCGTTGTCCAGATGATGGCCTCGGCGATGGTGAAAGAGCCCTGGCTGGCGGTGAATCCGGCCAGCGGCAGGATGACTTCGCTGGGGATGGGCGGGAACACATTCTCGAGGAAGACGATGAGGCCCGCGCCGATCGGTCCGAGCGCTTCCATGACCTGGATCGCCCACTGGGCGATGCCGTCGGCGATGCCAGCCGAGGTCGCGTCCGCTGAGGCGGCGACGAGGGAGTCGGTACGGGATAGCAAAGGCATGGACGTTGTCTCCACAGTGGTTGGGACTGCGGCAACGGCAACTCCGACGATGCCAGGACGGACGCCGTCAGTCTGCCATACCGACTCGGGTCTTGCCTGAGAATCCTGCCGCATCCACCCGCAGCACCGGCGAGATCATCGCCGAGCACACCATCAATACTGACTAGAACTACCAAGCCAAGAAATGACGAAAACCCCCTCCCGAAGGAGAGGGTTTTCAAGAATGTCTCGACACATCTCTCAACGATGTCCCGACACATCACAGGGCGGAGACGGCGGGATTTGAACCCGCGGTCCCCTTACGAGGACTCCACCTTAGCAGGGTGGTGCACTAGGCCGAACTATGCGACGTCTCCATGCGCGACCGACTGGCGGATGCACGGGCTCAATCATAACCGGCAAATCGCCAGCGACCGAATTGAGTCGATCAGTTGGCCACCGAGCACGTCTCTTCGAGGGCGGTCTGCCCCTGGAGGCCGGCGATGACATCCGGCGTGGGAGCGGGAGTCGGCGTCGCGCTGGCAGTCCCGCCCGGTGTCGGCCGAGGTGTCGCGGGCGGGGCCGTTGGTGTTGTTGGGGCCGGCGCAGTCGGATTCTGCTCGACGCCGGTGCGCTCAGCACTTGGATCGGGCAGGAACGGCCGGTCATCCGCGATCCGTTCGAACAGCTGATCGGCGATGGCCTGCACCGGGATCACGCGGTTGGGATCATCCGGGTCGTACATCACCGGATACTGGATCAGATTGAGCTTGTCGAGGTCGATAGTCTGCAGAGTGCGCGCCATGGCCACCATTTGCGTGAGGTTGGCCAGCGACGTGGACAGGTTCACGTGCTTCGCTGCCACCTGTGCGAGTGAATAAAGCTTGGTCACATCCGTCAACGTGTCGTTGCTCTTGATCTTCCGCACCAGTGAAGAGATGTACTGCTGTTGATTGGCGATCCGGGAGAGGTCGCTGCCGTCGCCGACGCCGTGCCGGGTTCGAAGAAAAGCGAGTGCGGTGTCGCCGGAGATCACGCTGGTTCCAGCCGGAAGGTCAAGCGAAGACAGCGGGTCCCTGATCGGGGCGCTCAGGCACACCGGCACACCGCCGACGGCATTCGTCATGCTGACGACCGAAGCGAACGACATCTGCGCTGCGTATTCGATGTCGAGGCCGGTGAGGTCCGAGATGGTGGCGACCGCGCAGGCGAGACCGCCGCGTTCGAAAGCCGTATTCAGCTGCGGGGCGCTCCGAGCTTCGTGGACCTCACCGGTTTTCGGGTCGGTGCACGCCGGCTGCGGAATGATGAGGTCGCGGGGGAAGCTGACGACAACCGCCGAGGAGTGGTCCTCGGCGACATGCAGCAGCATGTTGACGTCGTTGAGGGTGGACGCCCGCTCACCGAACGCTGCACCCTGCTCGGGGTCATTGTCTGCACCGATGACGAGAAGGTTGAATCCGCCCTCGAAGGCATCGATGTCCGGTACCACCGGCTGGGGGCTGGCGCCGGGGCGGCCGATATCGACGGCGTTGGAGTTCACCTTCGAGGTCAGGTCCCAGACCACCCAGGCGGCGACGGATGCTCCGCTCAGGAGCACGACCGCCAGCATGATTGCGAGGCCGCGAAGCACCGCTGGAACCGCACCCTGGCGCGGCAGGCGGCCATGCTTGATCACCGCCCCAGCTGGTCTCGACCTGCTCACAGAGCAACTCTAGAGCGCGGATCCCGCCACGTGATCCCCCCGGAAAGGTATTACTGGTTGCCCTTGGAGCAGGTGTAATCGCCGGCGGTCTGGCCCTGCACGGATTTGTCGAGGACAACGCCTGGTTCGCTTGCCTCGGCCGTCGGTGGAGTGGTTCCGTTCGGCGCTGGAGTGGTCGGCGGCGTCGGGGCGGGGGTCTCCTTGACGGGCGCGTTCGGGTCGATCACCGAACCGGGACCGGTCTCGCCGCTGAGCGAAAGCGGTTCGTCGGCAGCGAGGGCGTCGAACAGTTCCTCAGCCGGGCCCTTCAGCGGAAGCACGCCTTCATAGCCATTGATGTCGCCGTACTCGGTCGGGTACTGGGCGAAGACCACCTGGTCGAGTGGGATGTCCTTGAGCGCCATCGCGATGGACACCATCGTGTTGATGTTCGACAGGCTCGTCGACAGCGTCATGTTGCTCGCTGCCGCCTTTGCGATGCCGAAGAGTTTCGACGGGTCGGTCAGCGTCTCGCTGCTCTTGAGCGTGCGCACGAGCGACGAGAGAAAGACCTGCTGGTTGCTGATCCGACCGAGGTCGGAGCCGTCACCGACGCCGTGGCGGGTGCGCAGGAACTGCAATGCGTCCATGCCCTGGAGGGTGTGGGTGCCGGCGTCGAGATACGTCTGCGTGTAATCGTCTTCGATCGGTTCTGCGACACAGACGTCAACGCCGCCGACGGCGTTCGAGAGCTCGATGACACCGTTGAACTGCACTTCCGCGGCGAACGGAATGCTCAAGCCTGTGAGCTTTTCGACGGTGAGCACGGTGCAGGCGAGGCCGCCGTAGGAGAGCGTCGTATTGATCTTCTGGGCGGCCATAGCGCCGTATGTGCCACCGTCTTCCTTCGGGCAGGACGGGATCGGCACGAACATGTCGCGGGGGAAGCTCACGACCGTCGCCGACGAGTGGTCCTCCGAGATGTGCAGGAGCATTGTCACGTCATTGAGAACGGCGGTTTCCTTCGCGACGTCGCCGAAAACGGCATCCTGCCCCTGCCTGCTGTCGCTGCCGACAAGAAGCAGATTCACGCCGCCTTCGATGGCGTCGATGTCCGGCGCGCTGGCCCCGGGGGTCTCATTGGCAAGGGCGACCGGCGGAGCGACGCTCGACGCGATGTCCCACACCGCGTACGCGGCGATGGCCGAACCGCTGACCAGAACGACGGCGAGCACTGCTGAGATGAACCTGGCGATGACTCCCGCTGTGGTCGAAGTGCGGAGCCGCCCGTGCCGCGCGGTCGAGGAGGAAAGCCGGGAGCGGCGGACGGGTTCGCTCACGCTGGCTCCTTTCGCGACAGGCGGATGTGGAATTGAGAGCGGAGGGCGTGGGATTCGAACCCACGAGACATTTCTGCCCACCAGTTTTCAAGACTGGCTCCATCGGCCGCTCGGACAGCCCTCCATGCATACTGTCGAGGAAACAGCAGACAACGCTCGATTGTAGCCGATGGGGACCGGGCCAGACTGACAGGAACGCCTGACAGGGGGCTGAATGGCCGGTCAGAGCGAGCGGAGAACCGCCACAACACCGTCTTCGTCGATATTGCCGGTGACTTCGGTTGCCACGGCCTTAACTTCGTCAGGCGCCTGCCCCATCGCGATCGCGCGGCCCCCTCGGCGGGCCCACTCGAACATCTCGATGTCGTTGCGTCCGTCGCCGACAGCGACGATCCGGTCTCGGGGCACGTCAAGCCATTCACGCACCCGTTCCAGCGCAGTCGACTTGTTGACGCCGAGCGGTGCAATGTCAAGCCATGCGGTCCAGCCGATGGCGTAGGTGACGGAATGCAGGCCCATTTTCTCGACGATCTCGAGGAAGTCCACCTCGTCATGTTCGGGCGAAACGACGACGACCCTGGTGACCGGTTCGGACAGCAGGTGCTCGAACTCCACCTCCTCGGCGTTCTCCAGATTCCAGTCGGTCATGCCCTGGGTGTACCGCCGGTAGCCGCTCGGGTACTCGACCATGTACCGGCCGTCGGCGAGGTGTGAGCGGATCCGTGTCAGCACCTCACGCGGGTTGAAGGTCTCGATCAGATGCCGGCTGTACCCGGTCGGTTCGGCGTCGTCGCGGCGCATCACGAGGGCGCCGTTGGCGCAGACGACGTACTCGGGGGCGATATCGAGCTGCTGGAGCACGTGGTGCGTGGTCTCCCAGCTGCGCCCGGTCGCGAGCATGACGTGATGACCCTGAACGGATGCCGCCCGTGCGGCCTCGACGACGGCATCCGACATCGTCCCGTCCTCGTGCAGCAGCGTGCCGTCGATGTCGAGCGCGACGAGCAGCCCGTCGCCGGTCACAGCGGCGAGAGAACGTCGAGCCCGCCAAGGTAGGGGCGCAACGCCTCGGGGACGAGCACTGAACCGTCGGCCTGCTGATGCGTTTCGAGCAGGGCGACGAGCCAGCGCGTGGTGGCGAGCGTGCCGTTGAGGGTAGCGACAGGTGTTGTCTTGCCGTCCTCGCCCGCCCGGTAACGGATGTTCAGCCGTCTGGCCTGGTAGGTCGTGCAGTTGGAGGTGGAGGTGAGTTCGCGGTAGGCGTCCTGCGTCGGAACCCACGCCTCGACGTCGTACTTGCGGGCAGCGCTCGAGCCGAGGTCGCCCGCGGCGGTGTCGATGACACGGTAGCTGAGGCCGAGGGCTTGCAGCATGCCCTCCTGCCAGCCCAGCAGGCGGAGGTGTTCGGCCTCGGACTCCTCGGGCGTCGTGTAGACGAACATCTCCAGCTTGTTGAACTGGTGCACTCGGATGATGCCGCGGGTGTCGCGGCCGTATGAGCCGGCCTCGCGGCGGTAGCAGGTGGACCATCCCGCGTACCGGATCGGGGCATCCGCGACGTCGATGATCTCGTCGGCGTGGTACCCGGCGAGCGCAACCTCGCTCGTTCCGGTGAGGTAGAGGTCGTCTGCGGGCAGGTAGTAGACCTCGTCGGCGTGGGCGCCGAGGAATCCGGTTCCTGCCATGATCTCCGGCTTGACGAGCGTCGGTGTGATCAGCGGGATGAAACCCTCGGTGAGGGCGCGGTCGAGTGCCATGTTCATGATCGCCAGTTCGAGCCGCGCGCCAATGCCGCGGAGGTAGTAGAACCGGGAGCCGGAAACCTTGGTGCCGCGCTGCATGTCGATGGCCCCGAGGAGTTCGCCGAGTTCCAGGTGGTCCTTGGGCTCGAAGTCGAATGCGGGTTTCTGACCGACCTCGCGGAGGGTGATGAAGTCGTCTTCCCCGCCGGCGGGGACGCCGTCGAGGATGGGGTTCTGGATGGCGCCGACGATCTCGGTGAATCGCGTCTCGGCATCCGACACCTGCTGCTGCGCCTTCTTGACCCGGTCGGAGAGCCCCTTCACCTCCGCGACGAGGGCGGCCTTCTCTTCTTTCGGGGCTTTCGCAACGCGCTTGCCGAAGACGTTCTGCTCGGCGCGGAGCTCCTCGAAGGCGGTGATGGCGGCACGGCGGTCACGGTCGGCGTCGAGGGCCTGGTCGACGAGATCGACGGGCGATCGCCGAGCCTCCTGCGAACGCCTGATGAGGTCTGGATTTTCGCGGAGGAGCACTGGATCAATCACGCGAGCAAGTCTAACCGCGCAGGGTACGGTTGCAGGTATGAGCAAGTCCGGCACCAAGCGCGCGGCGGTCGTTTACAACCCCACCCGGGTCACCGCGGCGGCACTGCACTCTCTCATTGACCCCGCAGCGGCCGAGGCCGGCTGGGGCGACACGCTCTGGTACGAGACGACAATCGCGGACTCGGGCAAGAACCTGAGCCGCGAGGCGGTGCGGGCGGGGGCGGACATGGTCTTCGCCGCAGGCGGTGACGGGACGGTCCGTTCCGTGGCCGAGGGCCTCCGGGATTCCACCGCGGCGCTCGCCCTGCTCCCATCGGGAACCGCCAATCTCCTGGCGCGCAACCTCAACCTCCCGATCGGCAACGTGCCAGAGGCCGTCGCGATCGCTTTCACCGGGCGCACCCGTCACATCGACCTGGGCATCGCCACCCTCAGCCGGGTGGACGGCACCATCGAAGAGCACGGGTTCCTCGTGATGGCCGGTATGGGCATCGACGCCGACATCATGGCGAACACGAACGAAACCCTCAAGAGGACCGTCGGCTGGCTCGCCTACGTGGACGCCGGCATCCGCGTGATCCCGAATGCTGGCCCTTTCCGCATCCGTTACCAGCTCGACGACAAACCGAGCCACAGCGCCCATGTCTCCACGATCCTCTTCGGCAACTGCGGAACTCTCACCGGCGGGCTGGAGATGATGCCGGATGCGATCATCGACGACGGCCAGCTCGACGTCGCCGTGCTGCAGCCGAAGGGCACACTCGGGTGGATCGACATCTGGCGCAAGCTCCGCTGGGAGAACGGCGTCCTTCGCCGGTCGAGCATCGGTCGGCGGATCATCCGGGCGACCTCAGGGAACGCGTCGACGATCACCTACCTGCGCTCGAGCGGCATCACCGTGTCGCTCGACAAACCGCGCGACGTCGAACTGGACGGCGACGGGTTCGGGGTGATCTCCGGGGTGCGTTTCGCTGCGGATGCCGGAGCGCTTGCGGTCCGCGTGCGGTAGCGGCGCGCCCTCCCTCGCTGCGTTGCCCCGAACGGCTGACACCACCACTGCGTTGCCAAGAAAGGTCGCACTGCGGCCGAGAGTCGAGCCCAATCTGGCGATGCGATGCTTCTTAGCCACCCGCGCACCTGAGAACCCTCCACAGCCAGGCGCACCCCATCCTCCCTTTGCTGTGCCACAAGAGGTCCCAGCATTCGTTGCGATGCCACAAACGGTTACACATCGCCCGCAAACTACAGCCACATGCGGCAACGCAATGCTCAGCGCCCTCTGTGCTTCCTGTGGACAACGACATCGACGGATGCCGCTGTCAGGCATCCTCGAGCAGTGACGTTCCGAAAGCCTCTCCCGCTACCGCTCCCTACGGCGTTCTCGGTTGCCGATGCGTACGCGCGCGGTTTCACCAGAGGCCAGCTGCGCAATCGCTCTCTTGCCGCGCCTTTCCACGGCATCCGAACCAGTGCTTCGACGGCAAACGACTTCGAAGTGAACTGCCGTGCGCTGGCTACACGGATGCCACCCGGCGCGACCTTCAGTCATCGAACGGCGGCGCTGTTGCACGGAATGCCGCTTCCGATGAACAACGTCGACGGGCCGCTCGAGACGACGGTGCCAGTGCCGGGGCGAGCGATGCGCCGGCGCGGAGTGCTGGGACACCGCGCCTTGCTTCTCCCGGGCGACATCGAGTTCTCCAGGAACGTACCCGTCACCTCCGTCGAGCGCACATGGTGCGACCTGGCTGGGATTCTCCAGCTGCCCGACCTCGTTGCGGTCGCGGATTACCTGCTGTGGCATGAGACACCCAGGTCGACAGCCGGGCGGCTGGCAGAGGCGATCGAAACATACCCGTCGCGCGCCGGACGCCGGGTGCTGCGTCGAGCGCTCGACCTGAGTAGCGACCATTCCCGGTCACGTCCGGAGTCGCTCGTTCGCGTGGATCTCGCACTGAGCGGCCTGCCGACGCCTCAAGCGAACTACGAGCTCTATCTCACCGTCGCCCGGAGGACCGTTTATTTCGACCTCGCCTATCCAGAATACAAACTCGAACTCGAGTACCACGGCGACCAGCACCGCACGGATATCAGGCAATGGCGCAGCGACGTAAGGCGAGCCAACGACATCGGCGACGAAGGGTGGCAAACCTTACAATTCACCGCGGCTGATCTCACCAACCTGCCCGGGTTGCGAGGCCGGGTTGAGCGACGCCTGCGGTCTCTCGGCTGGAACGGCTAGCGGTCTCCCGCTGAGGCATCCCGCCGCTTCCGTACCGAAGCCGCGTCTGCGTTGCCAGAAACGGTTGCAGGTGATGTTGCTGTGCCGAAAACGGTTGCAGACTCCGCGAAAGTCGGACCGTTTTCGGCATACCAGCGAAAGTCGGACCGTTTTCGGCATACCAGCGAAACTCACCGCCCGTAGAAGCAGCGGACTAGATGACGCCCTGCGCAAGCATCGCGTCCGCAACCTTGACGAAGGCAGCGGTGTTCGCGCCGACGACGTAGTCCCCCGGGCTGCCGTACTTCTCGGCGGCCTCATACGCGGACGAGTGCACACCACGCATGATGAGGTGCAGGCGATCTTCGCTGTCGCTGAAGCTCCAACGCTGACGCGACGCATTCTGGCTCATCTCCAGGGCGCTCGTGGCGACGCCACCGGCGTTCGCCGCCTTCCCGGGGCCGAACAGCACACCAGACTGCTGGAACGCGTGAACCGCATCGGGGAAGCACGGCATGTTCGCGCCCTCGGCGACGGCTTCGACACCGTTCCGAATGAGGCTCTTCGCGTCCTCGAGCGTGAGTTCGTTCTGGGTCGCGCTCGGCAGGGCGATCTGGCCGGGAACATCCCAGACACTGCCGCCCGAGACGAACCGTGCGGAGCTGCGACGCTCGGCGTACTCCGAGATCCGAAGCCGATCAACCTCTTTGATCTGCTTGAGCAGGTCGAGGTCAATGCCCTTCTCGTCGACGATGTACCCGGAGGAGTCGGATGCTGTGATGGCACGACCACCGAGCTGGTGCACCTTCTCGATGGCGTAGGTGGCGACGTTGCCTGAACCGGAGACGATGGCGGTCTTGCCTTCGATCGACTGGCCCTTCGTCGCGAGCATCTCCTCGGTGAAGAAGACGGCACCGTAGCCGGTTGCCTCTGTGCGCACCTGCGCGCCGCCCCACCCTGTGCCCTTGCCGGTGAACATCCCGGACTCGTGACGGTTGGTGATCTTGCGGTACTGACCGAAGAGGTACCCGATCTCGCGCGCGCCGACGCCGATGTCGCCGGCGGGAACGTCGGTGTGCTCGCCGAGGTGCCTACCCAGCTCGTTCATGAAGCTCTGGCAGAAACGCATGATCTCTGCCTCGCTCTTGCCGTGCGGGTCGAAGTCGCTGCCGCCCTTGGCGCCACCGATGCCCTGCGCGGTGAGCGCGTTCTTGAAGATCTGCTCGAAGCCGAGGAACTTCATGATCGACAGGTTCACGGTCGGGTGGAACCGCAAGCCGCCCTTGTACGGACCGAGCGCAGAGTTGAATTGCACCCGAAAGCCACGGTTGACCCGCACACGGTTGTTGTCGTCGGTCCATGGGACCCGGAACATGATCTGGCGCTCCGGCTCGACCAGTCGCTCGAGGATGCCGGCTTCGCTGTACTCCGGGTGCTCAGCGAGCGCCGGCGCGATGGACTCCAGAACCTCGTGGAGTGCCTGGTGGAACTCCGGCTCCCCCGGATTGCGCGAAACAGCGGTTTCGTAAACGGTGTGAACGAGCTCGGACGGCGTGGACGATGAAGGCACTGGGGAACTTTCTAGGAGCGTGAATATCGCGAACGACGCTGAACGCAGGGAACGCGGGCACTCGATTCGTGGATCCATCGTGGCGCGACGCGCAGAAAGGCCGTTGTGGGGCCCCCAACAGTTTGACTTGCCGGGGAGGCATCCGTCAATTTCGGGCCAGCGGATGCCGCGACTGCCAACGCGCCGCCCCTGCGAAAACCGCGCCGATGATCAGGGCGAGGCCGGTGAAAGCCGGGATGCCGATCGGCTGCAATTGCCATCCGCCCCACGAGATGACGGTGTACTCGGCACGGTACCCGCCCCACGAGATGGACACATTTCCGTCTTCCATCTCATGGATCTCGAAGGCGCGCTCGGGCATGTCTCCACCCGATGAAAGGTTCTCCATGATGAGCGATCGGCGGAAGTAGCCTGTGTCCGTCCCGACGGACTCGGGAATTCCGGCCTCTTCCAGTTGCCGGCGCTCTTCAGCAGTCAACGTCACCGCCGCCGTGGCGGCGTCGCTGCGCAGTTGGGCGTCCACGGCGGCAACCGCGATTCCGCCGACGAGCAGGAGCACGCCGGCGGTGATCGCCATCCCGATCAGACCCAGACGTCGAAGCGAGGCGACCATCAGTCTGACTGGTTCCCGGGCGGAGCAGCACCGGAGTCGTCGTCGACGAACCGGCGCTGTGGACTCCACCGCCAAGCCACGAAGAAAAACACGCCGAGCAGGGTCAGCACCCCAGCGAGCGCAAGGAGCGGCGAGAGCCCCCATGCCAGCTGGGCCGCGATCATGGCCTCAGGCATGCCCCCCTCGGAAGCCCCGGATCCGTAGACCGCGCCGCTGAAGACCTGCTTGAGAGACCAACGGAAGCCTCCGACGCCGCCGGCGATGAGCACCAACCCCGCAACGCTGAGGGCGACCAGGTACGGATTCCGCCAGGGTGATGCGGGCACAACCGGTGCGGCCTCCTCATCGGATCGCTCCTGGTCTGGCGATTCTGCGGGCCGGAACATGTCGTCCGCCCCTGCCGTCGCCGACTGCTCGGAGCCCTCCGCAGCGTCGACCGGTGCCGGCGGGATGCGTCGCATGATCGGCTCGGGGACAGGCGTTATCGGCCGAGGCTGAACGTGTTCGTGCTGCTCCGTCGGGGCTGCGATTTCTTCGTGCACGGCCGGGTCGAAGCCGCGCTGGAACTCGGGGCTGTAGCGGGGGTCGAAACCTGCACGGTCCATCCGATGCTCCTTCGACGAGGCGAATGTCTGGAGCCTAGCGAACCGCGACAGCTGCGGCGAGCGTTCAGGCCCCGGGTTCGCCGGTGACCAGGCCGCGCAACCAGTCCCGCGCCTCGACGAACACGTCGTCGCCGTATTTCGGATCGAAGGTGATCGAGGCCTTGTCTGCCCGGGGATAGGACCCGAGGAAGATCACGCCAGGGCTGAACCGGCGCACGCCGAGTAGGGCGTCGGCGACCCGTTCGTCCCGAATATGGCCGTCGGCGTCGATGATGAAGCGATACCGGCCGAGTTCGTCGCCGATCGGACGCGATTCGATCAGGCTCATGTTGACGCCGCGGGTCGAGAACTGCTCGAGCAATTCAAGCAATGCTCCGGCGCGGTCCACCGGCAGCTCGGCGATCAGGCTGGTCTTGTCCGCGCCGGTCGGCTCAGGCAGCTGGGTGGTCTTGCTGACGAGGAGAAAGCGGGTGACGGCGTTGGGGTTGTCACCGATGTTCTCGGCGAGCACATCGAGGTCGTAGTGGGCCACGATCCCGGGCGGCGCGATGGCAGCGTCCGCAATCTCGCTCTCGAGAAGAGCGGATGCCGCCGCAACGTTGCTCGTCGCCGGAATGTGTCCGTGCTCCGGCAGGGTCGTATCCATCCAGGCGTGGCACTGGGCGTAAGCGACCGGGTGGGCGTTGACCACCCTGACATCGGCGAGCGCGGTCCCCCGGCGTGCGACCAGGACGAAGTTCACCGGAACGAGGTATTCGCCGATGATGCGAAGCCCCGGCATGGTGGCGAGAGCATCCTGAGCCACCGAGACGCCGCCTTCGATGGAATTCTCGATGGCGATCACAGCTGCGTCACTGCGACCCTCGAGAACATCGTCGAGCGCTTCGCCCACGTTGTTGACCGACCGCCAGTTCTGGCCGGCCGCCTCGGGAACCTGGGCGAGAGCCGCCTCGGTGAATGTGCCGCGAGGACCGAGATAACTGTAGGTGCGGAGCGCGGGGCGGGTATCTGCCATGGTCTTGAGCCTACTGGTCAGGCCCGAATGGGGAGTGTGCTCGAGGGGCCCGGGCCGATAGAGTTAGCGGAGTGTACCCGCCAAATCTTTGCGTGGCGGGAGCGACATTCGCGCGTCGTGGAACTGAGGGTGGAACTCGGTGGGTTTCTGGGGGGTTACCAGGGGGACGGTATCGCACCGTATCGCCCCACTTTTGCATGCGTTCGGTGGGGCCGCGACGGCACTCGCCGTCGGAGTTGCTGCGCTCGGGATGCTGCCGGAACCCGGGGCCGCCGACGGTGCCCCCTCACCCATCGTGACGATGGAAGAAGTGCCGTCGAACGGCGCCGATTTCGCTGTCCAGTTCGGCGGTCGGGTGTCCGCCGCGGTGGAGACTCTGGCCAGCTTGCCCGCCGCCCAGGTGGCTGCATTGTGGGTGGATCTGCCCAGGCCGTTCGTCGGCGAGCTGATCGAGGAACGGCCGGATGTGATCGGCAACCTCGAGGGGGCGAGCTACACCGACCGGGACCGTGCCAACATCCGCCGGCTGGCCACGGTGCAGCGGGACGCCGTCGCGACGGAGCAGCTTGCACTCTCCCAGCTCCGCTCACCCTCCGCGCTGGACTCCTCCGCACTGACCGTGGCAGAAGCAACCGCGCGGGTCGAGGCGATCGATGTGCTGCTCGGGCTGTTCAGGAACGCACCATCCAACGACGCGCGCCGGTACCTGCTCAGCCTTGACTCCTCCGTCGACGGCCCGCCACTCGCCGCGATCTCCGTCGGCGACCTCGACTCGGCGCCCTACGCCACGTACTTCGTGCCCGGCATGAACAGCAGCGTGCTCCAGGCCGAAGATTACCTGCGGGGCGTCACGCGAATCCAGCAGGCCTCTGCCGCGAGCGCCGCCGTGTTGTGGCTCGGTTACGAGAGCCCCGGTCCGGTCGAGACCGTGTCGACGGCGCGGGCCGAGGCGGGTGCCGTTCTTCTCGGTGCTGCCCTCGACGGATACAACGCATACCGTGACGCCGTCGGCCTGCGCTCCGAGCTGACTGTCCTCGCACACTCCTACGGCTCGACGACGGCTGCGATCACTCTCGCCGGCGGGGATCACGCTGTGAGCTCGTTCGTGATGATCGGGTCGGCCGGTGTCCCCTCCCACATCAGGCTCGAGGACCTCAACGTTCCGGCCGGCAGGGTCTACGCATCCGAAGCGACGGCCGATGGGCTGGCCGCGAAAGGCCAGTTCTGGTCAGGCCGCGCTAACCCGGCGTCTGCCGAGTGGGGCGCCCAGCTGTTCAGCAGCAACGGAACCACCCTCGCGGATGGCACGATCCTGTCGGCGGTCCGGGCCCATGACGCCGTCGGCGCCGACGATGCAGCCGACCACGAGAAGTACCTCGGCGATGGAACCCAAAGCCTGTACGGCATCCGCAGGATCGTCACAGGCCAGCCGTACGACATCGCTCCGGTCGCTCCGGCGCCATCGACCGACAGCACCATCCTCGCGACGGCCGCGAAGTAAAGCCGCGACGGCCGCGAAGTAAAGCCCCGGCGGATGCCGATGGCATGATGCCACAATGGGTGCATGACTGACCGCGCAGGAACCCCAGCAGCCGAGTCCGACCTCGTCGACGTCCCCGCTCTCCTCAATGCATACTTCGAGTTGAAGCCCGATGTCTCGATCCCCGAGCAGCGAGTGGTGTTCGGCACCTCCGGCCACCGAGGCTCCTCGCTCAACACGGCCTTCAATGAGCATCACATCGCCGCTACGACCCAGGCGATCGTCGAATACCGGGCCAGCCAGGGCATTACCGGGCCTCTGTTCATCGGCTCGGACACCCACGCGCTCAGCCACCCCGCACAGACCACAGCAGTGAAAGTGCTCGTCGGCAATGATGTGCGTGTAGTCGTCGACGAGTTCGACGACTACGTGCCCACGCCGGCGCTCAGCCACGCGATCCTGACCTGGAACAACTCGGGGGTCGAGGAACAGGCCGACGGCATCGTCGTCACGCCGAGCCACAACCCGCCAGGGGACGGCGGGTTCAAGTACAACCCCCCGCACGGCGGCCCCGCAGACAGCGACGCCACGAGCTGGATCGCCAACCGTGCCAACGAGATCATCGAATCCGGCATGGTTGACGTCAACATGGCTGAGCCGAGCGCCGTCGAGACGTACGACTTCCGCAGCAGATATGTGGAAGACCTCGGCACCATCATCGACATGGATGCCATCCGCGACTCAGGCATCCGGATTGGCGCCGACCCGCTCGGAGGGGCGAGCGTGAGCTACTGGCAGGCCATCGCCGACCGGTACAACCTCAACCTCACCGTGGTGAACCCTCATGTGGACCCGACCTGGCGTTTCATGACGCTTGACTGGGACGGCAAGATCCGGATGGATCCGTCGTCGCCGTCGGCCATGGCATCCGTTCTCGCCCATCGCGACGAATACGACATCCTCACCGGCAATGACGCGGATGCCGACCGGCACGGCATCGTCACGCCGGACGGCGGGCTGATGAACCCCAACCACTTCCTCGCCGTATCGATCGACTACCTGTACCGCAACCGGTCGGGCTGGGGTGCGGATGCCGCCATCGGCAAGACCCTCGTCTCCAGTTCGATGATCGACCGGGTCGCCGAATCGCTCGGGCGCCGGCTTGAAGAGGTACCGGTCGGGTTCAAATGGTTCGTGCCGGGACTCGTCGACGGCTCGGTCGCGTTCGGGGGCGAAGAAAGTGCCGGGGCGAGCTTCCTGCGCAAGGACGGCACCGTGTGGACGACGGACAAGGACGGCATCCTGCTCTGCCTTCTCGCGGCTGAAATCCTCGCGGTCACCGGGAGCACCCCATCCGAGCTGTATCGCGGGTTGACCGAAAAGTATGGCGACCCGGTATACGAACGCGTCGACGCGGCGGCGACACCGGCGCAGAAGGCGGCGCTCGGCAAGCTCGACGGCGACGCGATCGCCGCGACCGAGCTGGCCGGGGACCCGATCCTCGCGAAGCTCAGCAAAGCCCCTGGCAACGGCGCGGCCGTCGGCGGCGTGAAGGTCGTTACCGCGAACGCCTGGTTCGCGGCCCGGCCGAGCGGCACGGAAGACGTGTACAAGATCTACGCGGAGTCGTTCACGGGCATCGAGCACCTCAGGCAGGTTCAGGCTGAGGCGAAGCTCATCGTGAACGCGGCGCTCGGGGGTTAGCCGGACGGACGCTCAGCAGGAGGCGGGTCCGGGACAGCGCCGATCGCTCCACCTGTTGAGTGTCCACAGCGCGCGATGTGCCTGTCCTACCTTCGGCCTCGCGGGGGCGGATGCGCCCCTCGAAACTCGCGTAGCGCGAAGAGGGTGTTCGGCGCCGTCGTCGTCGGCACCACAATCGAGTTCGAAAAATCGGGCCGCTGGGCGAGGTGGAAGACGAGCGATCAGGAGGCAGCCGAACCGGTTTCGGCTCGCTGAAGCTGACAGGAAAGGGGCCCGCCGGGAGGCGGGCCCTTTTTCGTGTGCCGGAGAACTCCTGCCAGCGATGGCGCGAGAGCGGCGGCTCAGAGCTTCAGCTTCGTGAGCTCCTCGTCCATGCGCTCCGCGATTTCCGTGTGCCCGGCGTCGTTCGGGTGGACGCCGTCGGCGGCGATCCACTCCGGGTGTCCCTCCAGCCACCGTGATGCTCCCGGAATGTAATCCGCGCCGACCTCGGAGGCGGCATCCCGGACCCAGCCGATGATCGTGTCGACGGATCCCGGGCGTTCGTCGGTGTACCAGAACGGTTCGACGACAACGAGGCGGGTGTCTGGCAGTTCCGCGGCGAACGTGTTCAGGTCATGACGGATCGCCGATTCGATCTGAGTGGCACGCTCCGGCATGGCGAAGTTGTCGTTGAGCCCCATGGTGACCACGACGATGTCGGGATCCTCGGCGACGATGAGGCCGACCAGGTCGTCGGCAAGCAGATCCCGGTTGATCACGTATCCCAGTCCATCGACGCTCGGGTTGATCTCCGCCCAGCCTCGATCCCTGGCGACCTGCGTCGACCACCGGAGGTCCGGGTCGCTCACGCCGGTGCCGCGCGTGTACGAATCACCGTAGAACGCGGTGACCTGCTGACCCGGCGTGCGGGACACTCCCCGATCATCGTCGGGCGCGCCCATCGAACAGGCGGCCAGCGCGGATGTCGCAAGTGCGGCGACGACGGCGAGAAGACGAGTTGCTGCAGATGCCGCCATACGATTGCACTCCGGTTGGGTTTCGAGGTGGCGCCGAGGCACCGTTATGCGGGGATGCTCCAGAACCAGGCGTTACCGCCAGGGTGCTCGACCGTGATGACGTTGTCGAGGTCACGGTAGTCGCCGTCGAGATTATGGCTCACGAAAGCGATCTTCGTCTCGCCGTCGACAACCTCCACCCGCGACACCAGCATCACATGGTCGGGGATCTCGTTGAGGTTCCAATCGAAGATGCCGATGTCCCCGACCTTCACCTGGTCGCGCTGATCGAGTGTCAGCTTCGTCAGGCCGAGGCTTGGGTCGCTCGCGAGCCACGCGTCCATCGCCGGAACGTAACCCCACGCCGGGCTCCAGTCCGCGATCGTTGCGGCTGCGTTCCTGTTGAACCAGGTGTCATTCTGTGTCCAGCCCCGCTGGATGAGCGTCTGGCTGACGAAGTTGGCGCAGTCCCCGCCGACCGGGTTGAGGTTTCCCCACTCATCCGAGTTGTAGTCGTTCCAGTGCTTCAACGCGTACTGCATCTGCGCGTCGACACCGGTGACGACGGCATACGCGTAGTTCAGCGGAGCCGACTGCTGGAGAACCTCGTTCCCACTGGACACGACGATCGCTGCATCCGCTGGCTGGAAGTGCAGAGCGGCCGGTGCGACGGCGGTGACCTCGCCGTCGCCTGTAACGGTCACGTCGGCAGCGGGGACGCCACCGATGGTGACGTCAGTGACGTCCGCGAGGCCGGTTCCGGTGATGGTGATGGGTGTCCCGCCGGTCACCGAACCGCTCGCCGGCGTGATCGCGCTGGCCACGCTCGCGTCGGCGGGGGCGGAGGTGCTGATGGCCGCCGGTCGTTCGTCTTCCGGCGTGACCGACGCGGAGCATCCTGCCCAGACCAACGCCGAGCTCACCACGATGACCACTGCCGCGATACGTCGGGATCGAACCCGGAGGCTGACGGGTCTGCGGGCACTACTCGGCACGGTACATCCTTCAAAGAAACAGCGGTGAATCTCCATGGTAGGCGACCGATGTGTCCTGTTCCTGATGACTCGCTTGACAACGGGCGGGTCAGCGCCGTAGCGTGTCCGGGATTCCTGAGAGCGCTCTCAGGTCGACATCTGCGAAGGAGCAGTGAAGCGCCAGTGACATCAAACTTTCCGTCCACTTTCCTCTGGGGGTCGGCGACCGCTGCCGCCCAGGTCGAGGGCGCAGCGCACGAAGACGGCAAAGAGGATTCGATCTGGGATGCCTTCGCCCGGGTCCCTGGGGCGATCGCGAACGGCGACGACCTCGAGATCGCCGTGGATCACTACCACCGTTATGTCGGTGATGTCGCGATCATGAAGCAGCTCGGCCTTGGTTCGTATCGCTTCTCGACGAGTTGGGCCCGTGTCGTGCCCGGTGACCGGGAGCCGAACCCGGCCGGCCTGGACTTCTATTCCCGCCTCGTTGACGAGCTGCTCGGAGCAGGCATCCTGCCCTGGCTGACGCTGTACCACTGGGACCTGCCACAGGCCCTCGAGGAGAAGGGCGGCTGGACGAATCGCGACACCGCGCTGCGCTTCGCCGACTACGCCGAAACGGTGTACGGCACGCTCGGCGACCGGGTGAAGAACTGGACCACGTTCAACGAACCGTTCTGCTCGTCACTGCTCGGTTATGCGGCCGGCGTGCACGCCCCCGGCCGGCAGGACCCCGCCGCGGCCGTCGCCGCCATCCATCACCAGCACCTCGGCCATGGTCTCGCCGTGAACCGGCTGCGGGAGCTCGGTGCCGACCAGATCGGCATCACCCTCAACCTCTCCAACGCGATCCCCCTGAACGCAAACGACCCGGTCGACGTCGAGGCTGCCCGCCGGTTCGACGTGCTGCAGAACCGGGTCTTCCTCGACCCGATCGTGACCGGCGCCTACCCGGAGGACGCGCTCGCCGACCTTGAGCAGTTCGGGCTCCGCGAACTCATCCAGCCGGGCGACCTGGAGATCATCGGCACGCAAATCGACTTCCTGGGCGTCAACCACTACCACGACGACCAGGTTTCCGGGCACGAGGACGACTCGGGAACCGATGGTCATTCCGGAGCGACCGGGCGGGAGGTCCGGTCATGCTGGATCGGTTCCGAGTACGTCACCTTCCCCAGTCGCGGGCTGCCTCGCACCGCCATGAACTGGGAGGTGAACCCGTCGGGGCTGCACAAGCTGCTCGTGCGTCTCGGCCGCGAATACCCGAACCTGCCGCCCCTGTTCGTCACGGAGAACGGCTCGGCGTATGACGACTCCGTCTCAGAAGACGGCCAGGTCCACGACACGGAGCGCACGAAGTACATCCAGGACCACGTGCAGGCGGTCTCGGATGCGATCGCCGACGGCGCCGACGTGCGCGGCTATTTCGTGTGGTCGCTGCTCGACAACTTCGAATGGTCATGGGGCTACGACAAACGCTTCGGTATCGTGCGGGTCGACTACGAGACACAGGAACGCACGATCAAGGATTCCGGGCGCGCCTACGCGCAAATCCTCGCCGACGCAAGATCCGGCATCCCAGCGCAGTAGATGACGCCGGAAGGGCGCATGATGGGCACACCGGCTCGGTCGCCGACACTGGAGATGGTCGCAGCGCGTGCCGGGGTTTCCCGCGCCACGGTGTCCCGCGTGGTCAACGCCTCCCCCACGGTCACCGCTGAGGTCGCGGCACTCGTTCACGCGGCGATCTCCGATTTGAGCTACGTGCCCAACCGCGCGGCCCGATCGCTGGCCAGCCGCACGACCCAGGTGATCGCCCTCGTCGTTCCCGAGTCGACAGCGAAGGTGTTCGCCGACCCGTTCTTCGCGTCTGTCGTGCAGGGCGTCGCCCTCCACCTCGCCGAGACGGATTACACACTCAACCTGCTCATCGCCTCCGAGACCACGTCAGACAAGACCAGGCGCTATCTGCTCGGCGGCAACGTCGACGGCGCCCTCGTCGTCTCACACCACTCCGGCGACCACTCGTACACACACCTGGGGCAGGGGCTCCCGGTCGTGTTCGGCGGCAGGCCGCTCAGCGCCGATGCGCTGTTCGGCCACTACGTCGATGTGGACAATGTCTCCGGCGGCCGGCTCGCCACCCGTCACCTGATCGAGCGCGGCTGCCGCTCGATCGCGACCATCGCCGGCCCTCAGGACATGCCGGCGGGCATCGACCGGCTCATCGGTTGGCGGAATGCCGTCACCGCGGCCGGCCTGGATGAATCCCTCGTCGAGTACGGCGACTACTCCCCCGCCGACGGAGCCGCGGCGATGCGCCGGCTGCTCGACAGGCGCGTGCCGATCGACGGCTTGTTCGTATTCAGCGACCAGCTTGCTGCAGGCGCATACTCGGTTATGCGTGAGGCGGGCCTCTCCATCCCGGGCGACATCGCCGTCGTCGGCTACGACGACGACCGGTACGCGTCGACGGTGAGCCCGACGCTCACGACCGTGAATCAGGCCCCGGTCGAGATGGGGGCCAGGATGGCCGAGATCGTCGTGCGCCTCATCGGCGGCGAACAGGTCGAGACGGCGACGATCATGCCGACGAAGCTCGTGGTGAGGGAGTCGGCGTGAGCTGGTTGCCGGTTCACGGGGGTTCGGCGGCCCTGTCGATGCTGCACGGTCAGCACTTGAGGGAGTAACAGGAGCAGAATAGAGGAATACCCTGCGGCTGCCTGCGCTTGACAGAGGGGGAGCCCTGGCGAAGGGATGCAAACGCTGCCGGCGACATCCGTGCCCCGATACAGATCGTGAGTTATGCAATGCCCCACCCGACCGGAACGACAATGGAGCTGGCGACCCCGCTCGCCGACGCCGAGGTGCTGCGCCTGCGCCGCGACTTCCCCGCGCTCAACCAGCAGGTCCACGGACGGGACCTGGTCTACCTGGACTCCGGCGCAACCTCGCAGAAGCCGGTCAGCGTGCTCGACGCGGAACGCTCGTTCTACGAACATGAGAACTCCGCCGTCCATCGCGGCGCCCACACCCTCGCCGCGAACGCCACTGAGTTGTTCGAGAATGCCCGCGCCACCGTCGCCCGCTTCGTCGGCGCTCGCGAGAACGAGATCGTCTGGACCTCGAACGCCACCGAGGGGCTGAACCTGATCGCCTACGGCATGTCCAACGCGAGCCTCGGCCGCGGTGGGGCGGATGCCGCGCGCTTCGTCCTCACGGAGGGTGACGAAATCCTGACCACCGAGGGCGAACACCACGCCAACCTCGTGCCCTGGCAGGAACTCGCCGCCCGCACCGGTGCGACCCTCCGCCACATCCCGGTTGCCGATGACGGCACGCTCCGGATGGACGAGGCCGAGCGGCTCATCACCGGGCGCACCAAACTGGTCACCTTCACCCATGTGTCAAACGTGACCGGTGTCCTCAACCCCGTCGACGATCTCGTCCGGATGGCCCGCGCCGTCGGGGCGCTCGTCGTGCTCGACGCCTGCCAGTCCGCACCGCACCGTGTTCTCGACCTCGCAGCGCTCGACGTCGACTTCGCCGTCTTCTCCGGTCACAAAATGCTCGCGCCCACCGGCATCGGCGTGTTGTACGGCCGGGCCGAGCTCCTGGACGCACTGCCTCCGTTCCTCACAGGCGGGTCGATGATCACGACCGTCACGCTGGAGGCATCCGGGTACCTGCCCGCCCCTCAGCGATTCGAGGCCGGCACCCAGAAGGTGTCACAGGCCATCGCTCTCGCTGCCGCCGTCGACTACCTCTCATCGGTCGGCATGGACCGGATCGAACGCTGGGAGTCCGAGCTCGGCGCCCGACTCGTCGGCGGGTTCAGTGCTATTCCGGGCGTTCGAGTGCTCGGCCCTGGCACCGGTGTGCACCGTGCCGGTCTTGTGAGCGTGGACGTCGATGGTGTGCACGCTCACGATGTCGGTCAGTTCCTCGACGACCGCGGAATCGCCGTGCGTGTCGGGCACCACTGTGCGCAGCCGCTGCACCGCCGGTTCGGGGTGACTGCCTCAACCAGGGCAAGCGCATACCTCTACAACACGACGGCTGACGTGGATGCAGCGATCGATGCGCTCGCCGGCGTGCGGGCGTTCTTCGGGGCGTCGTCGTGAGCGGCGACCTGGCTGGCCTGTACCAGCAGGTGATTCTTGATCACTCCCGCGAGAAACACGGGTTCGGGCTTGCACCGACGGCGGATGCCTCAAGCCACCAGCTCAACCCGACCTGCGGCGATGAACTGACCCTGCAGCTGCACGCCACCGACGGCGTGATCGGTTCGGTGACCTGGGAGGGGGCGGGATGCTCCATCTCGATGGCATCCGCGTCGCTTCTGCATGACCTTGCGCCAGGGCTGACCTACGACGAGGCTCGGGAACGGATCGCCCTGTTCCGGGAGCTCATGCAGTCCCGTGGCGCAGGGGTCGAGGATGAGGATGAACTCCTCGGTGACGCGATCGTGCTCGAGGGCGTCTCCAAGTACGTCGCCCGGGTGAAATGCGCAATGCTCGCCTGGGTCGCGCTCGAGGCCGACCTGGCACAGCTCGACGCCGCCCACTGACACCGCCGCGCCTGGGCTCAACAAGAGACCTCGGCTGCGGCACAGGCTCAACAGGACGAAATGGCACCTTCCGGCTGCGGCATCCTGCTGAGCGTCGCGGTAACTGCTCAGCCGAGCTCGGGCACGACCTCCGCGGCCAGGAACTCCAGGTGCTCGAGGTCGCGCAGGTCGAGGATCTGCAGGTAGACGGTCTCGACCCCGTCGTTCTGCAGCGCGCCGAGGCGGTCGACGATCTCGGCCGCCGTGCCGGCGAGCCCGTTCTCGCGCAACTCCGCCGGCCGGCGACCGATGGCTTCGGCCCGCCGTACGTATTCTGCTTCGTCCTCGCCCCCGGCTGCGACGAAGGCCGCCGAGTACACCAGGTCGTCCGGATCACGGTGGATCGCCTCACACGCGGCCCGCACACCGGCGAACTTCGCGCGGATCTCATCGAACGGAACGAACGGCAGGTTGAATTCGGTGGCGAAACGCGCTGCGAGAGCCGGAGTGCGCCTGGGCCCTCCTCCGCCGACGATGATCGGAAGCGGTGTCTGCATCGGCTTCGGCAGAGCCGGTGAATCGGTGAGCGTGTAATGCTCGCCGGCGAAGGAATAGGTCTTCCCGGTTGGGGTACCGAACAGCCCTGTGATGATTTCGAGCTGCTCCTCGAGCATCCCGAATCGTTTCGGCGGGAACGGTATGCCGTAAGCGGCATGTTCCTCCTCGAACCAGCCGGTGCCAAGGCCCAGCTCGACCCGCCCACCCGACATCGCGTCGACCTGGGCGACCTGGATCGCCAAGATTCCCGGTGGTCGGTAGGTCACGCTCGACACAAGCGTTCCGAGACGGATGCTCGTGGTCTCGCGGGCGAGGCCGGCGAGCGTCGTCCACGCGTCGGTCGGCCCTGGCAGCCCTGAGAAGTGGTCCCCCATGAGCATGTAGTGGTCGCTGCGGAAGAATGCATCGAAACCGAGCCGCTCCGCGGTCTGGGCGACGGCGAGGATGTCGTCGTAGCTGGCGCCCTGTTGGGGTTCGGTGAAAATCCGGAACTTCATGAGGTGCGTCCCTCCTCTGGCGTGGGTCCGTCGAGCCACTCCACCGGGATACCGGCGAGCCGCTTCTGCATGACGGTGATCGCTTCAGGGTTCTGGTCGATGAGGACGAACTCACGGCCGAGCGCCGCGGCCACCGCCCCCGTTGTTCCGCTCCCGGCGAAGAAGTCCAGCACCCGGTCGCCTTCGCGGCTTGAGGCCTGGATGATCCGTCGCAGAACGCCGACGGGTTTCTGGGTCGGGTACCCGGTCTTCTCTTTCCCTGTGGGCGAGACAATGGTGTGCCACCAGACGTCGGTCGGCAGCTTGCCGCGCTCGACCTTCTCGGGGGTGACCAGGCCAGGAGCCATGTACGGTTCACGGTCGACGGCATCCGAATTGAAGTAGTACCGCTTCGGGTTCTTCACGTAGACGAGGATCGTGTCGTGTTTCGTGGGCCAGCGGCTGCGGGACTTGGCGCCGTAGTCGTATGCCCAGATCAGTTCGTTGAGGAAAGCGTCACGGCCGAAGATCGCGTCGAGGAGGACCTTGGCGTAGTGAGCCTCACGGTAGTCGAGGTGCAGGTACAGGGTGCCGTCGTCGGCGAGGAGCCGCCAGGCCTCGACCAGCCGGGGTTCGAGGAACGCCCAGTAGTCGTCGAAGGCATCATCGTAATGTTTCAGAGCGCCCCGGATGCGTTCGTAGCTCTGGCCTTTGAACCCGACGGTTCCCCCTGCGCCCGGTTCGGCTCGCACGCTGCTGGTCTCGTGGCGCTGCTGCTGACGCCCTGTGTTGAACGGGGGGTCGATGTAGACGAGGGTGAAGGATTCATCGTGCAGCGTCGGCAGGATGTCGAGGTTGTTGCCCGAATAGACGATGTTCGCGGCCGGGGCGCTGGCGGGCTCATCGACGGGAATCGACACCGTCCCGTCGAGGATGCCTCCTGGTCCGTCCCCGGGGATCGGAGCGGGCGCCGCGATGCGTGTCTCACGGTCCCGTTCGATTGCGGCCACGTACCGAGTGGGAGCGAACATTTCGTCGATCACGCCGGAAGCCCCGCCGGTGGTGGTTGTGCTCGGGCGCTTTCGCGCCTTCGGAGCGGGAGCCTCCGAGAGCTTCTCGTCCTGGATCAGATCTTCACTCACGGCACCCGATTCAGCCACGCGTCTGAGGCGAACTTGGACTCCGCCAGGGCATCGGCAGCAGCATATTCCTCAGGTGTTATATCTCCGCTTGTTGCGCCGGTGAGGCTGATGAAGGTGTTCTTCATCCGGTCGATGATCTCCGCGCGGCTCAGACCGGTCTGGCTGCGGAGCGGGTCGACCCGTTTGGCTGCGGACTTGGTGCCCTTGTCGCTGAGCTTCTCGCGGCCGATCCGCAGCACCCGAGCCATCAGCTCGCCGTCCATGTCGTAGCTCATCGTGACGTGGTGCAGGACGGCGCCGTTGCCGAGGCGTTTCTGGGCTGCTCCACCGATCTTCCCTGCCGTGCTCGTGATGTCATTGAGCGGCTGGTAACGGGCATCGATGCCGAGAGACTGCAGTGCAGTCAACACCCAGTCGTCGAGATAGGCGTAGCTGTCGGCGAACGTCATGCCCTGCACGAGTTCCGCGGGCACGTAGAGCGAATAGGTGATCACCTGCCCCTTCTTCATGAGCATGGCGCCGCCGCCGGAGACCCGGCGGACAACCTCGAAGCCGTTTTCTCTGGCCTGTTCGAGGTCGACTTCGTTCTTCACCGACTGGAAACTGCCGATCACCACGGCGGATTCGTCCCACTCCCAGATCCGCAGCGTCGGTCCACGCCGGCCGGCACCGACCTCTGCCGTGAGCACCTCGTCCAGAGCCAGGTGAACCCGTGCTGGAACAGCGTTCGAATGGATCAGGTGCCAGTCGAAATCCTTCCAGTCGGCGGCGCCGACGAGTGACCGTCGGACCGCGGTGCCGACAGCCTCAGGGCTGAAGCCGAGCAGGGTCGCACCGTCGGGAAGCCCTCGGGAGATGGCGGATGCGAGCGACGCGGCATCCGTTTCGACCGGAAGTCCGTTGACGGCCCCGTTGATCGCGTCGAGCGCGGAATCCGGTTCGAGGAAGAAGTCACCGGCGAGCCGGAAATTCGCTATTCGGCCGTCGACGACGTCGAGGTCGACGACGACGAGTTTTCCGCCGGGAACCTTGTACTCACCATGCATGCGTTCAGCCTAGTCTCGCCCGTCCTTGGTGAGACCGGGCCGGGCGGGAGCAGAATGGGTACATGACGACACTCTTCCTGGTCCGGCACGGCGAAACCGTGTGGCACGCAGAACACCGGTACGCAGGAATGGCGGACGTCGAACTTACCGACGAGGGTTTTCGGCAGGCCGAGGCGCTCGCGCTGTGGTCGGCCGATGCCCGGCTCGACGCCGTGTATTCCTCCACCCTGAGCCGCGCCGTGCTGACGGCGGAACCGAGCGCACGGGTTCTCGGCGAGATCGTCGAAACCGACCCTGACCTGTGCGAGGTCGCCTTCGGCATCGGTGAAGGGCGCACTCTCGACGAGTTGCGGCCCGAACATTCGGATGCCGTGAACGCGTTCGAAGCACGCCCAGCCGAGGCCGTGCTGCCAGGGGGTGAGCGCGGGCTGGACGGGATCACCCGTTACCTGCGGGCGTTCGACCGCATCGAAGCAGCCTTCCCCGACGGTCGGGTGCTGGTCTCCTGCCACGGCACTGCGCTGCGCCTCACCCTGTGCGCCATGCTCGGGATCGACCCGAATCGCTACCGGGACCTGATGCCCGTCGTGCAGAACTGTGCGGTGACGGCGATCTCCTATGTCGACGGTGCGGCCCGGCTGTACGCGTTCAACGTGCCGGCTGACGTCGCTGCGCACCGGTACTGAGCCCGCGGCATCATTCACGAGCGCGGGTGGACGGGCGATACGCCGGCGCCGAGTTACCTCAAAAGGTCGTTCCCGCGGGTCAGGAACAGCACTTTCGGGCAACTCAATCGCGGGAACAGCACTGTGGGCCCGATCTCATCGCGGGCTGCCGGGCCAGGCCCGCGGAGTCAGGCCCTCGGTGCGGCGTGCCGGTCCAGCCAGTCCACGAGGTCGGCGATGATCTCGTCGCGGTTGGTCTCGTTGTAGATCTCGTGCCGCGCGCCCGGGTAGATCTTCAAAGTCACGTCGCTGAGTTTCGCCCGCTTCACATACGCGTCGCGAAGCAGCGTCAGGCCGCGGGTGCCGCCGAGCGGATCATCCGCGCCGCCCTGGATGAGCATCGGGATGTCGCGAGGCATTTTCTTCGGCGGACGCCCGAGGAACGCGAACGCCTGCACGGGCGTCCACGCGGGGGTGACGCCAATGTCGAAATTGTGCTCGTCAGCGGTGAACGCTGCCCACACTGCTTCGTCGCGGCTGAGCCACTCGAGACCGGTAGCCGTCGGTGACTTCCACCTTTTGTTGTAGTTCCCTGTGCCGATGACGCCAGGAACGGCGAGCGACGACCCGCTCAGCACGACGGCGTCGTAGATGCTCGTGCGGTTGATGATCTTCTGGCCCATCAGCGAACCCCAACTGTGGGCGAGAAGGACCAGGGGCGTATCGGGGTAGTCGGCTCGGAGCCGTTCCCCCACCAGCTGGACCGATGCGATCGCCGCCTTCGTCGTCTGCTCGCCGAGCTTGCCGACGCCGAGATGGTTCAGCCCGGTCTGCCCGTGGCCGCGGTGGTCGTCGGCGACGACGGTGTACCCGGCGGCGTTGAGGTCCGCGGCGAGCGCCGCATACCGGCGGGCGTGCTCGCCGACGCCGTGGCTCAGGTGGATGACCGCTTTCGCCTCGGTGGCCGGCCATACGTAGTAGTAAATCGTCACCCCGTGCGCGTCGGTGAGGGTCCGCGTTTCGGGCGTCGAGGCATCCGCCCCTGTCTGATCGTCTTCGGCCATTTCCCCAGCGTAGTGAACGAGCTGCACCGGCGCGCGACCGGGTACGTACTTAGCATTGCTAATCAGACCTTTACCTTCGCTAACGAATTTGTTAGACTTGACCTCCGTGGCAAAGACAATTGCGGAGCAGGCGGCAGACCTGCGCATGGGAACCTTCCGGCTTGCTCGACGACTTCGCAACGAACGCGCGAACGACGAACTGAGCGACGGGCAGTTCTCGGTGCTCGGCGGCCTGTACACCCACGGACCCCACACCTTGAGCGGTCTGGCCGAACGCGACCACGTCTCCGCGCCGTCGATGAACCGCACAGTGAACTGTCTCGAGGAATCGGGTTACCTCACCAGGATCACCGACCCGGCAGACAAACGCCGCGTCTCGATCGAACTGACGGATGCCGGAACGGCGATCGTCAAAGAAACCGTCAAGAAGAGAGACGCCTGGCTTCACCACCAGCTGCGGGCCCTCGACCCCACCGACCGAGAAACCCTGGCGAAAGCCGCAGACCTGATGAGGAGACTCGCCACCCAGTGAGTGCAATGTTCCGATCCCTCTCGAGCTACAACTACCGGTTGTGGTTCATCGGCGCGCTCGTGTCGAACATCGGCGCGTGGATGCAGTCCACCGCGCAGAGCTGGGTGGTGCTCACTGTCCTCACCGACAACGATGCCGTCGCCGTGGGCATCACCATGGCCCTCCAGTTCGGGCCGCAGCTGCTGCTCGTTCCGTTCACCGGGCTCGTCGCGGACCGGTTCGACCGACGCAAGATCCTCATGCTGACCCAGTCGGCGTTGATGCTTCTCGGCGTCGGCCTCGGTCTTCTGCTGCTGCTCGGGCACGCCCAACTCTGGCACCTCTACGTCTTCGCCCTCCTGCTTGGCATCGTGAATGCTTTCGACGGCCCCGCGCGACAGACCTTCGTCTCCGACCTCGTTGACGAGCACAACATGTCGAATGCTGTCGCCCTCAACTCGGCCTCGTTCAACGCGGCCAGGATGATCGGACCGGCTCTCGCCGGGCTGCTCATCGTGCTCATCGGATCCGGCTGGGTGTTCATCGTCAACGCCGCCACCTTCCTCGCCGTGCTCTTTGCCCTGTACAAGCTGCGCACGAGCCAGTTACGCGTCCACCCTCGGGCGCCGCGCCAGCGCGGCCAGCTGGCCGAGGGCTTCCGCTACGTCCGGTCTCGGCCCGATCTCCTCGTCATCTTCATCATCGTTTTCATCATGGGCGCGTTCGGCATGAACTTCCCGATCTTCGCGTCGACGATGGCCGTCGAACTCGGCGGCGGCGCCGGAGCGTACGGCCTGCTCTCGTCCATCCTCGCGATCGGCTCGCTCACCGGGGCGCTGCTCGCCGCCCGGCGGGACCGTGCCCGCATGCGGGTGATCATCGCGGCCGTCGGCCTGTTCGCGGTTGCCGCGTTCGTGGCATCCGTCATGCCGACCTTCTGGAGTTTCGGGGCCGCGCTCATCTTCATCGGTTTCGCGACCGTCACCATGCTCACCACGGCCAACGCCTTCGTGCAGACCACGTCGGATGCCGCGGTGCGCGGCCGGGTGATGGCGCTGTACATGGCGGTGCTGATGGGTGGCACTCCCTTCGGGGCGCCGATCGTCGGCGGCATCGCTAACGCATGGGGGCCTCGCTGGGCTCTGGCCGCGGCCGGTGTCGCCGCCCTCTTCGCCTGCGTGTTCGCGTTGACCTGGGCGGTGATGGCCCGGAACCTGCGGCTGCGGCTCCACCCGGACTCCAGGTGGCGGCTCGTCGTCACTCACGCAGGCAAGAAACTGCCGGTGTCATCGATGGTGCCCGAAGACTTCTCCGAGCAGATCGCGCTCACCTCACCGATCTCGCTGCCGGCATTGTCCAGACATCAACCGCGCCCACGGCCCACCGGAGACGGGGACCCGGCGCCCGAAAAGGCTCGCGCGGGTACAACTGCCGAGCGCGGGTGAAACCGCACCAGCGCTCCACACCCGCGGCAGACGTCTGTTCCAATGCCGCGGCGCCGGCCGTACGGGCATGATCACCCGACCCGGCTGAGGAAAACCAGGACACGTTCCAGCAGAAGACTGGTGACCTCCTCGTCATAGGCGGACAGGCTGACGGTGAACAGGTGCTGATCCCCCTGTAGAGGAACAACTCTGCGTCCTCCGCCTCATCGACGAGCGCCCGGCCTCGTCGATGTCACCCGAATCGATGAACTCCGGGTCGGCATCCATGGCGTGGGTCTGCACCGGCACACCGCGCGGCCATGAGTTCCCGAACTCGGAGACGGGAAGGCAGGCGTGGAAAAGGAGAGCTCCCTGGCACCCTCCCGGGTCTGCGCGAGCAGCAAGCCGGCTGCGTCGTCGTTCGGGTTCGCTAGGCTCGACTGCATGACCACTCCGCTCCTCGTCAGTGTTCCGGGCAGGACCCTCCGTGAGGCGATCGGCGACATCGTTGGTGTCGAGTTCGTCCAGTGGGACATGTCCGGGCCTCCTCCCGTCTCGACCATCGACATCGTGATCCCGCCATACATGGGTGCGACGGAGAAGCTCGGGGCCCTCGCCGGAGTCACAACCCGGCTCGTGCAGAGCCAGTCCATCGGATACGACGGAGTCGAGGAGGTGCTGCCGCTCGGCAACGTGTTCGCGAACGCCGCCACGGTCCACGAAACTTCCACCGCCGAGCTGACGCTCGCGCTGATCCTGGCGTCACAGCGCGGCATCCCGGACTTCGTCCGCGCAGCCGGTGAAGGGCGCTGGGCTCCGGCCCGTCATGCGAGCCTCGCGGACCGCACGGTGCTGCTCCTCGGCTACGGGGGCGTCGGCAAGGCGATCGAGGAACGTCTGCTGCCGTTCGAAGTGAACGTCGTCCGCGTCGCCACCGCCGCACGGTCCGACGAGCGTGGCCACATCCACGGGGTCGATGAACTACCCGAGCTGTTGCCCGAGGCCGACATCGTCGTCGTCGGCGTTCCGCTCACTGACGGCACGACCGGCCTCGTCGATGACGCCTTCCTCTCGGTGATGCGCGACGGCGCGCTCCTCGTGAACATCGCCCGCGGCCCCGTGGCCGACACGGACGCGATCCTCCGCCATGCCGGATCTGGGCGACTGCGGTTCGCGCTCGACGTGACCGATCCCGAACCCCTCCCCGACGGGCATCCGCTCTTCGCTCTTCCCACCGTGCTGATCAGCCCACACGTTGGCGGCGCCACCACAGCCATGATGCCGCGGATGGCCCGGCTCGCTCGTGAACAGATTGAACGGATGCAGCGCGGCGACGATCCTGTGAACGTGGTGCTCCGCACCTAGCTGTAGCCGGGCGGCCGATCGGATGCGGTGCGCATGACTCCGCCGGATTCACGGTGCCCTCTCTCTCGATTCTGCCAAGACCCCGTGGTGCGGGTCGGCGCTCCTGTTCCCGGCGGAATTGTGCGCCCCTCCGCAATACGAGCGCGCATCACACGACCTCGGCCCGGCGCTACAGCGGCGCTGCTCCGAACGTCGGTGGCGTCTGCGTGCACAACTCCGCCACGTCACGGCCTGACGGCGTCTCGAGCGGGGAAGAACCGGGGACAGACGCCGAACCACGGACGGGATCGGCGGAGTTGCGCGCGCTAACCGAGGGCGACCCACTCTCGTTGGGCGGCCGATTCTGTATAGACTGTGTGGTCTGACCACACTTGGCGACGGGAGCAGCGTGCCGGACGAACCTCGAGCGTGGCAGGTGGTGCTCGAGTCGATCGAGCGCGACCTGCTCCATGGACGGCTGCGCCCGGGCGATCACCTGCCGGGGGAACGGGCGCTCTCCGCGGCCCTCGGCGTCGGCAGATCCAGTGTGCGGGAGGCTCTGCGCGTGCTCGAGGTGCTCGGGCTCATCCGCACGGCCACCGGGTCCGGGCCGAACTCCGGGGCGATCATCGTTGCCCTGCCAGGCGGCGGCATGTCGGCCCTGCTGCGGCTGCAGGTCGCCGCGACCGGGTTCGCGGTTGCGGACATTGTGAAAACCCGCCTGGTGCTCGAGACCGCTGTCGCCGCCGACCTCGCCGAGGCGTTTCCACGACCGCAGCTCACGGCATCCGTCGACCTGCTCAACATGATGGAGTCACACCCGTACAGCCAGGCGGAGTTTCTCGCCCTCGACGCGCAATTCCACCTGACCCTGGCCGAGGCGTCCGGCAACCAGGTCATCGCCGCGACGATGGCCGGTCTGCGCACCTCGATCGAAAGCTACGCGCGGCAAGGGGCAGCGAGCCTGGCGTCCTGGTCAGACACATCCGCCCGGCTGATGCGGGAGCACCGCGGCATTCTCGCCGCCATCGGGTCCGGCGACGCGGCGCTGGCCCGCACCACCGTGCACTCCCACATCTCCGGCTACTACGCCGAAACGAACCTGCCGTCCCCTCGATCCACCGAAATACCGAACATGGTTCCGGATGCCGCCCCTCGGGGCCCGTGAACAGCCATCTTTGGTATCTCGATCACCGCACCACCACAGGAAGACACTCCCATGATCGAAAGACGAATCCCCAGGGTCCACGACCTCGCGCCGCTGATGCAGTTCAAGAGGCCCGAGTTTCACGCCCGCACCCGCCGGCTGGCCGCAGCGACGAGCATCGCCGACCTGCGCATCATCGCGAAGCGGGTCACCCCGAAAGCGCCATTCGACTACACAGACGGCGCCGCGGAGGGAGAGGTGTCGCTATCCCGTGCGCGCCAGGCGTTCGAGGACATCGAGTTCCACCCGTCGGTGTTGCGCGACGTGTCGCGAGTCGACACCACCCGGGAGGTGCTCGGCAAGACGAGCGCCCTGCCGTTCGGCATCGCGCCGACCGGATTCACCCGCATGATGCAGACCGAGGGCGAGCGCGCAGGAGCGACCGCGGCCGAGGCCGCCGGCATCCCGTTCACCCTCTCCACCATGGGCACGACGTCGATCGAGGATGTCGCCGCCGCAGCACCCGGCGGACGTAACTGGTTCCAGCTCTACATGTGGACAGACCGCGACCGCTCACTGGCCCTCGTCGACCGCGCCCAGGCGGCCGGCTATGACACGCTCATGGTCACCGTCGACACTCCCGTCGGCGGCGCCCGCCTGCGCGACGTGAAGAACGGATTCTCGATCCCCCCTGCTCTCACCCCGAAGACCATCCTCAACGCTCTGCCGCGGCCGGCCTGGTGGATCAACTTCCTCACCACCGAACCGCTTGCGTTCGCGAGCCTCGACCGCTGGTCGGGAACGGTCGCCGCCCTCATCGACACCATGTTCGACCCGACCGTTGGCCCTGACGAGGTCCGCTTCATCCGCGAACAGTGGAAGGGCAAACTCGTGGTCAAGGGCATCCAGTCGGTCGCCGACGCCCGCCTCGCCGTCGAGCTCGGCGCCGACGCGATCATCCTGTCGAACCACGGCGGACGCCAGCTCGACCGGGCACCGATCCCGTTCCACCTGCTGCCCGCCGTCGTCCGCGAAGTTGGCGCTGAGGTGGAGGTCCACCTCGACACCGGCATCATGAACGGGGCCGACATCGTGGCATCCGTCGCCCTCGGCGCGAACTTCACCCTCATCGGCCGGGCCTACCTGTACGGGCTCATGGCCGGCGGGCGCCAGGGTGTCGACCGCGCGATCGACATTCTCTCCGGCGAGATCCGCCGCACGATGAAGCTGCTCGGTGTCGCGAGCCTCAACGAGCTGGAACCACGCCATGTGACCCAGCTGGCCCGGCTGGTGCCGTACGCGCAGCCCACCGGTGACGACGTCCCCTCCCGGCCCTGACCTCTTGTGAACTCGGGCGGACAATCCGCGGTCCAGCCTCTCTGCGAGCACGGACCGCCCGACGTGATCTCAGCGGTTAAGCCGCCGCCGCAGCCGTCCAGGCAGGGCACCGATCCCCCAGAGCGTCACCCGAGCCATCGCTTCGAGCACGATCCCGCCGGTCATCTTCGACTCCCCGAATCGTCGTTCGATGAAGGTGATCGGAACCTCGACGATGCTGAGGCCAGCTTTGGCGGCGTGGAACAGCAGGTCCACCTGGAACCCGTAGCCCTGGCTGTGCACGTCTTCGAGACGGATGCTGCCCAGTGCGCGAGCTGTCAGCACCCGGTACCCGCCCGTCACGTCACGCGGCGACAGGCCGAGGACGATCCGCGAGTAGGCGCTGCCGGCTCGGGACAACAGTTCGCGGTACGCCGGCCAGTTCTCGACACCCCCGCCGGGAATCCAGCGCGACCCGAGCACCACGTCCGCGCCGGCATCCGCCGCGGCGAGCAGCGCAGGCAACTGCTCCGGCTGATGGGAACCGTCCGCGTCCATCTCGACGAGGCGGACGTAACCGCGCTCGAGACCCCAGCGGAACGCTGCCCCGTACGCGCTGCCGAGCCCGGTCTTCCCGGCACGGTGCAGAACGAAAACGGCGTGGTCGGATGCCGCGAGCGCGTCAGCGATGCGCCCGGTGCCGTCTGGAGAGTTGTCGTCGACCACCAGCACGTCGACATCCGGCGTCGCGGCACGCACCCGAGCCACGATGGCGGCGATGTTCCGACGTTCGTTGTAGGTCGGGATGATGACGAGCGTTTCGGCCACGGCATCCCTTCCCCAGCATCGCCCCTGAGGCCGGGCGACATGAGGTCCCAGACTACCGAACGCCGCTCATCATCCTGAGCACAGGCCCGGCGATAAGCGTAAGCGCGATGCGAGCGCGAGCGCGGCGCGAGCGCGACGCCGAGCATGATCGTGATGCCCGCGAGCACAGCGGCGTTGACGGCTGTCGCGGTCATCACACCGACGAGCACGAGCACCACGATCACCGCCACGGATGCCGCGGGGGCGCCGAACTGCGGCCAGCGCGATCGGGGCAACGGGTCGGGGGCGTGCCGGGCGGGATCCGGCAGCCGTTTGCGGCCCATCGAGCACTGAAGAAGCCCGATCGCCATACCGAGTGGCACGACCCCGAACCCGACGTGGAAGCCGAGCGAGCTCTGCAGGATGCCGGTGAGGGCCGAAGAAGCCGCCGAGGTTGATCCCGCGGCAGAAGAGGGAGAATCCGGCCTCACGGACGGCACAAAGCGAAGCGTCGTGAAAGGCGGCAGCCCCGACTCCGACATTCCATGGAACGTGACGGCGACCCGCAACCACGCAGGACGGCCCGTCGAGGCCTAGCTACACACTCCGCAACTCCTCAAGAACCTCTCCGAACTGGCCGATCATCCAGTCCAGGTCGGCTTCGTCGATGACGATCGGCGGGGCGAAGCGGATAGTCGAACCGTGCGTGTCCTTCGCGAGAACGCCCCGTTCCATCAGCCGTTCGCAGACCTCCCGGCCGGTGGCCAGAGCAGGGTCGATGTCGACGCCGGCCCACAGGCCGGCACCGTGCACGTCGACGACGCCGTGCCCGACCAATGCGCCGAGCTTCTCGTGCAGTCGCCCCCCGAGCACCCGCGCCCGCCTCTGGTATTCGCCGCTGGCCAGCATCCGTACGACGGCGTGGCCGACAGCGGATGCCAGAGGGTTGCCTCCGAACGTGGATCCGTGCTGACCCGGCTGAAGCACCCCGAGGATGTCGTCGTTGCCGACGACGGCCGAGACCGGCACGATCCCGCCGCCGAGTGCTTTGCCCAGGAGGTACAGGTCTGGCACGACTCCGACGAGGTCGCAGGCGAACGTCGTGCCGGTGCGGCCAAGCCCTGACTGGATCTCATCGGCGATGAACAGTACTTTCTGCGCGGTGCAGATCGCGCGAACGGCAGGCAGGTATCCCGCCGGCGGCACCCGGACACCGGATTCACCCTGGATGGGTTCGACCAGCACGGCGACGGTGTTCTCATCGATGGCGGCGGCGAGCGCATCCGTGTCGCCATAGGGAACGGTGCGGAAGCCCGGTGTGTACGGGCCGAAGTCCGCGCGGGCGTCGTCGTCGTCCGAGAAACTGATGATGGTCGTGGTGCGGCCGTGGAAGTTGCCGGCCATGACGATGATGTTGGCCTGATCCCGAGCGACGCCCTTCACCCGGTAGCCCCAAGCACGGGCGACTTTGATCGCCGATTCGACGGCTTCGGCGCCCGTGTTCATGGGGAGAACCATGTTCTTGCCGCAGAGTTCGGCAAGCGCATGCGCGAACGGGCCGAGCTGATCGTTGTGGAACGCCCGGCTGGTCAGGGTGACCCGGTTCAGTTGCGTCCGTGCGGCGTCGAGAAGCACAGGGTGGGAGTGGCCGAAGTTGACGGCCGAGTATGCGGCCAGGCAATCCAGGTAACGCCTGCCGGTCACGTCGGTGACCCAGGCACCCTCAGCGGATGCGACGACGATCGGGAGCGGGTGGTAATTGTGCGCGACGACCGCCTCCTCGGCCGCAATAGCCTCCTCCGACGCCTCCGAGATGCCGACGGCGGGGCCGGCCTCCTCAGCCGCTCTCACGGCCCCGACGGCGGCGACGGCATCTGATGGACCCGCGGAGGCATCGGAAGGTCCGGGTGCCGTCGGGCCGCCCTGGGCGGGACCTTGCGATGTCGCCGCCGTTCCCGGCAGAGCTTCCCGCGTCGCCGCCGTCTCCCGCACACTCATCGCCGCAGCTCCAGCGTGCAGCACTTCACTCCGCCGCCGCCGAGCAGCAGCTCGGAGAGGTCCACGCCGATGGGGTTGTATCCGCGTTCACGCAGCTGACGTTCGAACCCAATGGCTCGCGAGGCGATCACGACGTTGAAGCCGTCCGAGATCGAATTGAGACCGAGGATTGAGGCGTCCTCCTCGCTGACGATGATGGCATCCGGGTAGCGGTCCTGAAGGATCGCAAGTGACTTCGCGTCGAACGCCGAAGGCAGGTACGCGATGTTCGCGTTCTCATCGCCCGTCAGCGGGTCGAGCACAGCCAGGGCGGTGTCAAGGTGGTAAAAACTCGGGTTGACGAGGCTGAGTGTGACGACCTCGCGGCCGAACACGGAGGCAACTTCGGAGTGGCTGCGGGATTCACTGCGGAACCCGGTTCCGGCGAGGATCGTGTTGCCGACGAGAAGGAAATCACCTTCGCCCTCGTTGGTGTTCGCCGGAACCCGCAGGTCGAACCCCCGCTCCCGGAACCAGTCCATGTAGGCGGGTCCTTCGGCCTGGCGTTCGGGATAGGTGAAGCTTGCGCCGTAGGCGATGTTGTCGATGACGAAGCCCCCGTTGGCCGAATAGACCATGTCAGGCAGCCCGTCGACCGGGTCGACGAGTTCAACGGTGTGGCCGAGCTCGAGGTAGGTGTCGTACAGCGTCTGCCACTGCGCCAGCGCACGCTTCGTGTCGGTGGGGTTGGTCGGCTCCATCCACGGGTTGATCTTGTACGACACAGTGAAGTGCTCGGGCCGGCACATGAGATAGGTGCGGGGGCTCGGCGTCCTGGTGGCCGAAGCCAGCTGCGCCGCGGTGTCGGTGTTGGTCATGCACGTCTCCATATGAAGGGAAGCGGCGGACACTGTCCTCGAGTCCCTGCCGCAATCCGATCGCGGGGGCACGCCGTGCTCCCAGTCTCGCACGCAACCCACCGAACACGTCTGCCGTCTGGCGCAGAAATCTTGCGTTCAACCGCAGCTAAACGCAACGAAAGCGCCTAGACTACGGTCATGGACAATCTGGATCGCGGGATCATCGACCTTCTGCGTCAGAACGCCCGAGCGGGCTACGGTGACATCGGGCAGGAGATCGGGCTGAGTGCCTCCGCCATCAAACGCCGCGTCGACCGCTTGGTGGCTGACGGTGTCATTCGCGGCTTCACCATCAAGGTGGACCCCGCCGTCGACGGCCTGCACACGGAGGCGTACGTCGAACTGTTCTGCCGCGGAACGGTCGCTCCGGATGAACTGCTCAAGATCCTGTCGGCCGTCCCCGAGGTCGTCGACGCGGGCACGGTCACCGGTGGGGCCGACGCCATCGTGCACATGCGCTCTCGCGACATTCCGAGCCTCGAGGCCGCGCTCGAAAGGGTTCGGAACGCGCCGAACGTTGATCACACCCGGAGCGCCATCGTGCTCTCGCGCCTCATCCACCGCACCTCGGACTGACGACAGCAGGCATGACAAAAGCCACGCCCCCGAGATCTCGGGGGCGTGGCTTCGTTGTTCAGTTGTGCCGGAGCTTTTCCGGGTGGTCGGTTAGAGGCGCTTCTTGCCGGAGAGCGAACGAAGCAAGAAGACGATGACCGCGAGAACCAGCAGCACGACTCCGACCCACAAGAGGAACTGGAGAGACTGCACGAACCCACCGGTAACCAGAAGGATGACTGCAATGACTGCGATGACGATCAGGAGTGTGTTATTCATATCTGGACGCTATCAGCAGCGGACTTTCGGCGGTTTCGAAGCTGGGGGGCCTTGCGGGAGACGTTCGACGACTGCTATGTGATCGGGGATTCCGCTGCCCCGGTGAGGCCGGCGACCCGTGATCCACCGCGCTTCACCGGCATCCGTAGAGCGAAACGTGGGTGCGCGGCGGACCGGATCGGCTCGAGATGATCTGCATCCCGCTTCACCGCGGATGATTCAGGAAGACCTCGAGTAGCTCCAGGCCGGGGTACATCAATCGGGGCGCGGAGGTCGCGCACATCTCAGTTGCGGAGGAACGCAAGCAGCGCATCGTTGAGCTCATCGGCGTGGGTCCCTGCCTTTCCTGCTGCCGATGGGCCTTCATCACGTCGAGTCCTGGAGCGACGCGCTCTCCCCGTGCGGATGCGGCGAACGGGCGCCCTGGCCGCGGAGAAGCTGGGCCAGATTCTCGACCTGGAACGCTGGGGCGCGTTCCGAAGCAGTCTCCGGAAGGTGGCGGCCATGCTGCCAGAGGTCGCAGAAGCTTCCCCGTTCGGACGATGGGACGATCGTCCGAAGGCGTTCTGCGTCGACCCCGGAGCGGTAGCTAGCACGGTATTCGTCACGAAGTTCCATCAGCGGCCGACTGGCAGACTGAAAGACGGCGGTTCCAGACCCGCCACCGGAAGGAACCAGTCGCTATGGCCGACATCCCGCGAGAGTTGAACGACCTTCGTAAACTCACTGACGAGTTCACCCGCTTCATGCTTTCGTACAAGTTCGGCATCGACGAGGTGATGACGAAGCTCAATATCCTCAAGGAAGAGTTCCACCACCGGCACGACTACAGCCCCATCGAACACATCAGCTCCCGGCTGAAATCTCCCGAGAGCATCATGGAGAAAGCGACCCGCAAAGGCTGCGAACTGACGCTCGACGGCATCCGCTCCGGTCTTCACGACATCGCCGGCATCCGGGTCACCTGCAGTTTCATCTCTGACACGTACAAGGTCTGCGAGATGATCTCCGCCCAGCAGGATGTCACCATCCTCGAGGTGCGTGACTACATCCGGAACCCGAAGAGCAACGGCTACCAGAGCCTGCACCTGCTCATCGAGGTGCCGGTGTTCATGTCGGATCATGTGGAACGGGTCAAGGTGGAGGTGCAGATCCGGACCATCGCGATGGATTTCTGGGCGAGCCTCGAGCACAAGATCTACTACAAGTACAACCGCGCCGTGCCCGAGACCCTCCTCGACGAGTTGCGTCAGGCGGCGCAAGCGGCCAGCCGGCTCGACGTCAAGATGGAGCGCCTGCACGACGAGGTGGTCGCGCTCAGCGATGTGGAGGGCGCGGATGACGGAGAGATGGAACCGGCGGACGCCGGGCGTTCGGAACTGCCTGACGCCCTGGTGAGGATGCTCAGCGCGTCGCGCATCGAACGGTCCTGACGAGCGTTGCGTGGGCCCGATTGTATTGCTACAGTGACCTGAGCCAAGGGAGAGGGTCATGACCCCACGATTCGTGATCGACTCGAGTTCGCCGGTTCCGCCGTTCGAGCAACTCCGGCAACAGGTGATCGACGGGGCGCGGGCGGGCGAACTGGTGCCGGGAGACAAACTCCCGACGGTGCGTGGGCTGGCAGAAGAACTCGGCCTCGCCGCGAACACGGTCGCCCGCGCGTACCGAGAGCTGGAGCACGACGAGGTCATCGAAACCCGGGGGCGCAAGGGATCGTTCCTCGCCGCCTCGGGCGATGTCGGGCACCAGCAGGCTCAACTCGCTGCGGTCACCTACGCAGACCGGGTCAGGTCGCTGGGGTTGGATGCCGGCGAGGCACTGTCCATCGTGAAGGCGGCTCTCGGCATCCGTTCCTGACCGCGTGGATGGAGCACCCCTTGCCGGGGTCCGTCGTGCCGCGTACGGTTGCAGACCGACAGGGCCCTGAGGCCCGGGTACCGAGGTGACAACGCCCACCAGGGAGGGAGGATCTTGCCAGCGTCGGAAGAGATGCCGTCGACGATCGCCAGATCGCCGAAGCATGCCCAGGAAATCTGGTCCAGGGCCCATGACTCGGCTGTCGAGAGCTATGGCGAGGGCGAACGCGCCCACCGCACCGCTTTCGCTGCTCTCAAGCATGAGTACGAGAAGATCGGCGACCATTGGGAGAAGAAGGAGCGCTCCGGGCCGTCCGATGACAAAGCCGCAGGCACCGTCGGGTCACCGGGCGACAGCCAGGAGGGTGTCGATGCGAATGCGTCCAAGGCGCACCTGCTCGACATCGCGAAGCGGCTGGACATTCCGGGACGCTCCTCGATGAAGAAGGGCGAGCTGGTCGACGCCATCAAGAAGGCGAACCGCAGAGCAACCGCCACGAGTCGCTGACCTCTCGCTACACGGGCCACGCAGGTCAGGCCGCCGAGGATCAGGCGGGGAGAGCCGGTTCCTCCGCGAGCGACGGGTTACGGATGCCGGCGAAGGAGACGATACCGCCGAGGATCAACGCGATCGCCGTCGCGATCATCGCCCGGTGGAACCCGGTCAGGTCGAGCGTCGTGCCGAGGATCAGACCGGCGCAGGCAACAGCGACGAGACCGGCGACACGAGCAACGGCGTTGTTGATCGCCGACCCGATTCCTGCCTGGCTGGAGTCGATGGCGCCCAGAATCGCGCTCGTGAGCGGCGCGACGGTGATCGACAGTCCGATGCCGAAGAGCACCAGGCCGGGCAGCAGCTCGAGCCAATAGTTGATATCCCGGCTCACAGCGAGCATGAGAAGGAAGCCGAGACCGCCGACGATCGGACCGATCGTCATGAACAGTCTGGGCCCCAGCTTGCCGGCGAGCGCGCCGATCCGGCTCGACAACAGGAGCATGACGATGGTCGGCGGCAGGGTGGCGAGCCCCGCAAGAGTGGCCGGCCAGCCTGCCACCTGCTGCAGGTAAATCGCAATGACGAAGAAACCGAAGCCGAGAGCGCCGTAGATGAACACGGTTGCGACGTTGCCTGCCGAGAAGTTCCGCGAGTTGAACAGGGAGAGCGGCATCATCGGGTCCCGGGCGCGGCCCTCCCACCACAGGAACAACCCGAAAGCGACGACCCCGACGACGAGGGGAATCCAGACGACCGGGCTCCCCCAGCCGAAGCGTGCCTGTTCGATGAGTGCGAACACCGGCCCGCCGAGCCCGATCGCGCCGAGCACCGCGCCGACGACATCGACCCTGGGGCGGTTCGTGAGCGCAGGCTGCTTCTCCATCTTGAGCAGCAGCCAGAGGGTGACGGCGATCGGCAGCACGTTGATTCCGAACACGAGCCGCCAGGACACGGTGTCGACGAGGAACCCACCGAGCAGTGGGCCGATGATCATGGCTGTGCCGGTCCACGCCGTCCAGGTGCCGATGGCTTTCGCCTGCGCCTGCCCGGAGAAGGTGGAGATGATGATGGCGAGCGAACTCGGCACGAGCAGCGCCGCCGTCGCACCTTGCAGGGCACGCACCACGATGAGGAACACCGCACTGGGGGCGATCGCGCAGAGGAGCGAGGTCACCCCGAATCCGACCAGGCCGACAGCGAGAATGCGAACGCGGCCGAAGGCATCCGACAGCGAACCGGCGAGCAGGATGAACGCGCCGAGGGTGAGCAGGTACGCGTCGACCAGCCACTGCTGAACTGGCAGGCCGCCGCCGAATTCACGGGTGATGGCGGGCAGCGCCACATTGATGATCGTCCCATCGAGGAACGCGACGAACGAAGCGAGGATCGCGACGAGCAGTACGATGCGCTGCGTGGCCGTTTCGGTGCGAGGGACGGATGCCATGACAACCAGTATGCGCGTGGTGCCACGTGCTCGCAGCCCTCTTCAAACCGGGCGAATGGACTCTGTGAAGCGTTTTGGTGGACAAGACCCACGCTTTCCACAAGGATGTGGTCAACTCAAGCGAGGAGTGTCACATGAAGAGGCTTCCACCCTCCCGCATCCGCCGGGCGCGCACTGCGCTGGGTCTCGACGACCCACGGCTTCTGGGCCTGCTCGGTTTGTTCTGGCTGGCCACAGCGGTACACATCCTCTTGCACCTCACCCGGCGTGTGGTCGACGTGCCGCGGAACCGCCTCTTCGACCTCGCGACCGAGGGCGGTTACGGCGAGCACTTCTTCCAGACGCTGACCGGATGGTGCGCCCTTCTCCTTGTGCTCATCGCCGTTCGCACCCGGGAGTGGGTCTGGCTCGCCTGGGCGGGCTTCGTCCTGTATCTCTTCGCCGACGACTACCTCACACTGCACGAACGCATGGGCGTGTGGATCGCGGAACACGCTCCTGCCGGCCTGGTGTCAGACCATATCGGCGAAGCGCTCTGGTTGCTAGGCGTTGGCCTGGTCATGCTCGTCGCTGTAGCGATCGCCTACCGGTTCTCGTCGGCCGATGTCCGACGAACCATGCTGATCGTTGCGGCACTGTTCGCCTTGTTGGCACTCTTCGGCGTCGGGGTGGACATCATCCATAGCCTGCTCGACGAGTTGCCCTTCTCCGACGCGCTGTTCATCGCGCTCGAGGACGGCGGCGAGATCGCCGTGATGAGCTTGATCGTGGTCTACCTGGTGTCCCTCGCCTTCCCGGAGCGCGCCTTTCTGCCAGCGGAGACCGCGCAGCCTAAATGACGTCGTCACTCCACGGGTCGGGGTTGCCGAAGCGGTGAACGGTGATCGACACCGCCTGCTCGTGCAGGAACGGCAGCAGTTCGATCCGCCCTGACTGCGTCACGGCGCCGGAGTAGATCGCGAGGTCCGGGTTGCCATTGGCCGCGCTCGCCAGTGCCCGGTGGAGTTCGATCCGGGACTCGTTCCCACCGACCAGACGCACCCGCGGCACATCCCCCGCTGCCGTGCGGGCGACCCACTCTTCGTCGGATTCCACGAGAACCGCAACGTTCATGTCTCCGAGGACACCACGGACGGCCGTCGGCAGGCTGGATGCCACGCTCAGCGAGAACGACGACCGCGCACGCACAGCGGCGAGCGCGATGCGCAGCACTTCACCCAGGTCGGCGTCAGCCGTCGCCCGGATGGCTACCGGCACCGGACGGTAGCGGAAAAGGTTCCGCTCGACCGGGATGCCTGATGCGTCCTTCGTCTCGCCGTACTCGTTGCCCCACGCGATGGCATCCGATAGTGCCGACCTGCGCAGCACATCGAATTCTTCGTACTCGAGGGACGGTTGGGCTGCTTCGATGAGGGCGGTGACCCTGCGGTCCAGCCCACGCAGGTGCAGGGTCTTGCTGCTCGATCCGGTGTCGGGAATCCATGACCCCAGCGTGAGGAGGTAATTCGGCCCGCCGGCTTTGGCGCCAGCGCCGACGGATGAACGCTTCCAGCCGCCGAATGGCTGGCGTTGCACGACGGCTCCGGTGATGCCGCGGTTGACGTACAAATTGCCGGCTTCGACGGTGCCGAGCCATTCGGAGAGTTCCTCCGGGTCCTGCGTGTGCAGCCCCGCGGTGAGCCCGTAATCGATGGCGTTGGTGAACCGGATCGCCTCGGTCAGGGAGGAGGCGTGCATCACGCCGAGGACGGGGCCGAAGAATTCGGTCAGGTGGAAGTACGATCCGGGGGCGACTCCTGACCGGATGCCAGGTGACCAGAGCCGGCCGGTGTCGTCCAGTTTCCTGGGCTGGACCAGCCACTTCTCGCCAACGGCGAGTTCGGTGAGGGCGTGCAGCAGTTTGCCTTCGGCCGGTTCGATGATCGGCCCCATCTGGCTGGTCGCGTCCTCCGGGTAGCCCACCCGGAGCGACGTTGCGGCGTCCACGAGCTGGCGGTGGAACCGCTCGCTCTTCGCGACCGATCCGACGAGGATGACGAGGCTGGCGGCCGAGCACTTCTGCCCGGCATGCCCGAAGGCGCTTCTTACGACGTCGGCGACGGCGAGGTCGAGGTCGGCGCTCGGGGTGACGATGATCGCGTTCTTGCCGCTGGTCTCCGCGAGGAGCGGCAGATCAGGGCGCCAGGACCTGAACAGGTCTGCCGTCTCCCACGCACCGGTGAGGATCACCCGGTCGACGGCGGGATGTGAGACGAGTTGCTTGCCGAGTTCCCGCTCGTCGAGCGAAACGAGGGTGAGCAGTTCCTGCGGGATACCGGCCTCCCAGAGCGCCTCGGCCAGGACCGCTGCAGACCGGCGGGCCTGGTGGGCGGGCTTGAGGATGACACCGGAGCCGGCCGCGAGGGCGGCGAGCACTCCTCCGGCAGGGATGGCGACGGGGAAGTTCCACGGCGGGGTGACCACGGTCAATTGCGACGGCACGAACCGGGCACCGCGCACCGCGTCGAGTTCGCGGGCCTTGGCGGCGTAGTAGTGGGCGAAGTCGATCGCCTCGCTCACCTCAGGATCGGCCTCGGCGATGGTCTTCCCTGTTTCGGATGCCATCACCTCGATCAGGCGGTCACGGTTGGCCGCGAGCGCCAGCCCGGCCCGATCGAGGACTGCGGCACGGTCGGCTGCCGGAAGCACGCCCCACGCAGCGCCGCGGTCACGCACCCCTTCGACGATGTAGTCGAGGGTTGCGGCATCCGACACCGTGCACTCGGCGACGGTGCGGTTGCCGAGCTCGCTGCCAGGAACCCGCGCGAGGATGCGACCGGCCCAGGCGCGGTTGGCGGGGAGCGACGGGTCGGTGTCCCGGCTGTTGACGAAGCCGGGGGCGCCGAGGTCGGTGGCCGGGATCGTGTTGAGGGTGGTGGTGTCGAAGACGCGAACCGTGTCGAACGGCGATTCCTGCTTCGAGCCGCGGGACAGCCCGAGGACCTGCTGTGTCATGCCGAGATCCTCCGACTCGGCCTTGGTGAAGCTGTCCGGGGAGGTCGGGGGCATGAGTTCGCGCGCCGGCGCGAGCGTCCACTCGGTTTCGCGGTTCTGGGTGCGTCGAGGGCTCGGCATCTCGTGCGGGGTCGCCTCGAGCTGGGCGGCGGAAGCGAGGAAGCGCTGTTCCTCACGCTCGAACAAGATCTCGTTCTCGTTGAGCTCGAAGACGGCAGACATGAAGTTCTCCTGCGACGCGTTCTCTTCCAGCCGCCGGATCAGGTACGAGATGGCGACGTCGAACTCTTTCGGGTTCACTACCGGTGTGTACAGCAGCAGGTTGCCGACGTCTCGCTTGACGGCGGCCGCCTGACCTGTGGCCATCCCGAGCAGCATTTCGAACTCCACGCCGCCTGTCACTCCGCGGTCCTGCGCGAGCAGCCAGGCGAAAGCCAGGTCGAACAGGTTGTGGCCGGCGACACCGATGCGCACGTTCGCCGTTCGTTCCGGGGTCAGCGACCACATCAACACGCGCTTGTAGTTGGCATCCGTGTCCTGCTTGGAGTCGTATGGGGCGGTCGGCCAGTCGTGGATGGCGGCGTCGACGCCCTCCATGGCGAGGTTCGCACCCTTCACCAGGCGCACCTTGATCGGCGCCCCACCGGATGCGACCCGCTCGGCGGCCCAGTCCTGCAGCGTCTGCATTGCGGCCAGCGCGTCGGGAAGGTATGCCTGCAGCACGATTCCGGCCTGAAGGGTCTTCAGCTGCGGCTGGTCGAGGATCCGGGTGAAGGCGGCGACGGTGAGGTCGAGGTCGCGGTATTCCTCCATGTCGAGGTTGATGAACTTTTCGGTATCCGCGCCGGCCGCCAGCTCGTAGAGCGGGGTGAGGCGCTGGACGACGCGGTCGACGGCGTCATCGAACGACCACATCGACAACTGCGAGGCGATCGCCGATACCTTGATCGATACGTAATCCACGTCGGGCCGAGCGAGCAGTTCGTGGGTGCCTGCCAGACGTTTGGCTGCCTCCCGTTCGCCGAGCACCGCCTCCCCGAGCAGGTTGAGGTTGAGCCGGGAGCCCTCCTCGCGGAGGTGTTCGATGGCTGGACCGAGTTTGGCTGGGGTGGCGTCGACGACGAGGTGACCGACCATCTCGCGGAGAACGCGCCGGGCGGCGGGGATGACCACCCATGGGATCACCGGTCCGAGGATGCCGCCGGCCGTGATCGCGGCTCGGAGGTACCAGGGCAGGAATGCGGGGGTGAGCTTCGCGACCCGCTGCAGGTTGTAGCCCGCGACGAAGAGGTCCTCCGGCCGCATCACACCGTCGACGAAGCCGACGGTGAAGGCCAGGCCGTTCGGGTCCTTGAGCACCTCAGCGAGGCGTTGGGCGGCTGGGTCGACGGGAGCACCAGCGCTCTCGTCCACCCACTTACGGGCGAGGCTGACGGCATCCGTCGCGAGCTGGATGGCGCTCAAATCGGCGCCGGCCGAGGTGTGAGGCATGTTCACGAGACTATTCCCTCTCCGGGTGCTGGGCGGTGAGCATGGCGGCGGTTGCGCTAACTCCCAGTCTCAGTGTGCGCGCCCGCTTCGATTCAGAAAAGCGAATCTTTCTGAAGGATATTGGTCGGCTTTTCTGACGAGTACGCTGGCGGCATGCTCGATATGAGAAGGCTCCGCCTCTTGCGTGAACTGCAGTTGCGCGGCACGCTCGCCGAGGTGGCCGAAGCGTTGTCGTACAGTCCATCATCGGTGTCGCAGCAGCTTGCTCAGCTGGAACGCGAGGCGGGCGTCAGACTGCTGGAGAAAAGCGGTCGCCGGGTGCAACTCACCCCGCAGGGCGAACTGCTGGCGACTCGGGCGTCTGAACTCCTCGACGGGCTCGAACGGGCGGAGGCGGAGCTGGCTACCTCCCTCGACGCGGTCGCCGGCACCGTACGGCTGGCCGTGTTCCAGTCGGCCGCGCACGCGGTGATCCCCGAGGCGCTTTCCTTTCTGCGGGTGAAGCACCCGCAGTTGCGGGTCGAGATCGTCGAGCGGGAACCAGAAGCCGGATTGTTCGACCTGGCCGCGCGAGACTTCGATCTCGTGCTCGCCGAGCAGTACCCAGGGCACACCCGGCCGCACCTGGCCGACCTTGATCGGGAGTTCCTCGCGACGGACGTGCTGCGACTGGCGTTACCGCCGGCATCCGATGCCGTGTCTCTGATGGATGCGTCGGCTCTGCCTTTCGTGATGGAACCGGAGGGTACCGTCGCGCGGCTCTGGGCCACGCAGCTGTGCCGGGCGGCCGGGTTCGAGCCTGACGTGCGGTTCGAAACGGCGGACCTCATCGCGCACATCCGGTTGATCGAGTCCGGCAATGCGGTCGGCATGCTGCCAGACCTGGTCTGGTCAGGCCGGAACCCGGCACTGCGCCTGATCGACCTGCCTGGCACGCCGTCGCGCACAGTGTTCACCTCTGCCCGGCGGGTGAGCGCGGCGCGGCCGGCCGTCACCGCCGTGCGAGCTGCACTGGCGCGGGCGACCGGGTTCCTCCTGCGCCCGACCTGAGCGGAGCAACTCGGCCCGCTCAGCCGCGGCGGTTGCGCATAACTCCGCCAATACCTTCGGGTCCGCCGGAACTCCCGCGAGCACCCACGCTCAGCCGCCTTGTGAGCTCTGAGCTGGCGGAGTTGTGCGCACCGCGCCGCGTCTGCCGTCATGGAAGAATCGCAGCATGACGACACCCCCGAGCTACGACGCCATCATCGTCGGCGGAGGCCACAACGGCCTCGTCGCCGCGGCCTACCTCGGCAAGGCCGGCAAGAAGGTGCTGCTCCTCGAACGACTGGATGCCGTCGGCGGCGCCGCCGTCTCCGCCCAGGCGTTCGAGGGGGTCGAGGCTTGGCTTTCCCGCTATTCCTACCTGGTCAGCCTGCTGCCCGCTCGGATCATCGAAGATCTCGGGCTCGACATCACGCTCGTCCGCCGCCGGTACTCCTCGTATACCCCGGACCCGGCCGACCCGACCCGCGGTCTTCTCGTCGACAATGAGGACCCAGCAGCAACCGAGGCGTCCTTCACACGAATCGGCGCCCCCGCTGACGAATTCCAACTCTTCGAGCAGTTCTACGAGCACTGCCGCCGGCTCACCGAGGTGTTGTGGCCGACGATGACGGAGCCCTTGCCGACCCGCTCTGAGGCGAAGCGTATGGTGACGGATGCCGGTGGCGCGAGCGAGTGGGAAGCGATGATCGAGAGCCCCATCGGTGACGTCATCCGCCACCTGCACACCGACCTCGTCCGCGGCGTCCTCCTCACCGACGCCCTCATCGGCACCTTCGCCCGTGCGGACGACGAGGACCTTCAGCAGAACATCTGCTTCCTCTACCACCTGGTCGGCGGCGGCACCGGCGACTGGGACGTCCCGGTAGGCGGGATGGGCGCCGTGTCGAGCGAACTCGCGCGGGCGGCCCGGAACGCCGGAGCCGAACTGAAAACCAATGCTGAGGTGGGCGCGATCGACCCGGCAGGCACGGTTCGTTACTCGGTGGACGGGATCGACGTCGAGGCATCCGCGACCTGGATCCTCGCGAATGTCGCTCCCTCCACTCTCGGGAAGCTCGTCGCCGCGGGAACCACGGTGTCCTACGGGAGGGAGCAGCTCGCCGCCGGCGAACCGTCGGCTGGGGTATTCGAGGCACGGCCGTTCGCCGCCGAACAGAACCCGAACCATCTCCGCGAGGGCGCGCAGGTGAAAGTGAACCTGCTGCTGAAGCGCCTGCCTCGGCTGCGCGACGAAACCGTGAGCCCCGAGGCAGCGTTCGGCGGGACGTTCCACATCAACGAAACCTGGACGCAACTCGACGACGCATACTTCGCAGCCGCTGGGGGCGACATCCCCCACCCGCTGCCGTGCGAAATCTACTGCCACTCCCTCGCCGACCCGACCATCCTCGCTCCGGAGTTGCGGGAGGCCGGCGCGCACACGCTGACCGTGTTCGGGCTGCACGTGCCGTCACGTCTCGTCGATGCCTCGAACAACGACGAGATGCGCTCCCGGCTGCAGGCCGCCGTGCTCGAGTCACTCAACTCGGTGCTCGCAGAACCGGTCGAGGACATACTGATGACGGATGCCGCCGGGCAGCCGTGTATCGAGACCAAGACGACGCTCGACATCGAACGGGCGGTCGGAATGCCGGGGGGCAACATCTTCCACGGCGGGCTGGACTGGCCGTTCCTCGAGGACGACGCTCCCACGGGCACGCCTGCCGAGCGCTGGGGGGTGGCGACGGGGCATCCGCGAATCGTGCTCTGCGGCTCTGGCGCACGGCGCGGTGGGGCGGTGTCCGGGATTGGCGGGCACAACGCGGCAATGGCGGTGCTCGAGAGCGAGTAGTCAGCGCCTCTTCACCCGTTGCGGACGATTTCACGCGGCGCGCCGGGTGCTCCCGTCCGCACCGCGTGACGAGACGCCCGAGGGCAGCGGTCGCCAGGGCACCGGGCTCGGGTCAGTGCCTGCGGTGGTCCTGGATCGTGATCCGCGGCCCACGCCGCGGTTTGGCAATACCACTGAGCAGGATCAGCCGCAGCACACGCTGACGCTGCCCGGCCCACGGCGACAGGAGTTCGAGCATGGCGTCGTCGTCCACCGGTGAACCGGTCAGGGCCATGCCGACGGTCGAGGCGAGGTGGTAGTCGCCGACGCTCACTGCATCCGGGTCCCCGTGTGCCCTGCTGGTCACTTCGGCGGCCGTCCACACGCCGATCCCCGGCAGGCTGCGCAGCCGAACGGATGCCTCGGCCGCCTCATCGACGACGTCACCGGTTCCGGTGACCGTGCGCTCGAGCGCGACTGCCACTCGTGACGCGCGGACCGCCGACTCCGAGCGCTGCGGGCCTACGCCCGCGGTGTGCCACTCCCAACTCGGGATGAGTCGCCAGGTGTCCGCTGCGGGTGCGACCATCATGCCGTCGGGCGCCGGGCCGGGCGCCGGCGAGCCGTGCTTCCTGACCAGCAGCCGCCAGGCCGCCCAGGCTTCGACGACCGTCACCTTCTGCTCGAGGATGGCGGGCAGAAGCATCTCGAAGACGAGCCGGTTGCGGCCGAGCCTCAGCCCGGGATTGCGGCGGCGCACCTCGGTGAGCAGCGGGCTCGGGGACAGGTCGATGTCGTTCCAGTCGTCCCGCGCGCCGAGAAGTTCGGGCACCCCGTCGATCGCCCACTCAGCACCCGGTCCCCACGCGGTCGCGTTGACCCCGCCCGAGTCCTGGTCGAGGTGCAGCGTCGCGGGCCCGGTGGGCGTGCGCATCGTGATCCAGGCGCCCATCGCGGTGCGCCGGAAGCATGGCCCGTCTCCCCCACGAGCCAATGGAATGAGAATCCTGTGCAGCTGGAGCGGATGCCGCGGAGCGTACCGAGCGCGACACACCGGCGCCCCGGAGCCGACCGATTCGTGTGGCGCGGTGCGGGGTGCGGCGATGCGGGGTGCGGCGATTGCGTCCATCGAGTTCACCCTACGTCAGCGGAACCGACACTCCCATCTGCGCTCCTCGCGGTGCGACGACAGAAAGGGTCGAGTTTATCGACGGATAGCAGCCGTTTCAGTCGCAGCAACGCCGCGTGCAGCCATTTCTGTCGCAGCAACGCCGCGCACGTCAGCGGGCGGCGCGATCGTGCCGTGAGGTCGGGCGCCCATGGCGCCGGTGCGCGATCCCGCCGACCGCGCCGGGCGGCCGAGCCTCAGCGCGGGTCGACCGGCACGGCACCCGGCCACTCGCTCGGCGCGGGCGCCGATGTCGACGGCAGGGCGACATCCCTTCCCCACCGCACCTGCCACTCCGGCAACCGCAGATCGGGCGGTACCGTGCCGATGGCGTCGATGAGTTCGGCGACCGAGACGGTTCCGCCACGCCTCTTGAGGAATCGCGCCCGAATCACCGCCTGAGCGTAGATCTCACCGTTGACGACGATGCGCTGCTCGACGAAGACCGCTTTGTCGTCGTAACCGGACACCCGAGTCTCGACGACGAACTTCTGCCACAGCGTCAGCGACTTGCGGAAGGTGATCGTCTCGGAGACGACGACCGGGTACCAGCCGCGGCCCCGCAGGATGTCCCAGATTCCGTTGCGGATGAGCAGGTCGAACCGGCCGAGGTCGAGCACCGACAGATACACCCCGTTGTTCATGTGGCGGTTGAGGTCGAGGTCCGTCGGCAGGGTGCGCATCGCGAGTCGGCCGACGTCATAGTGCCCGATCGGGGTGCCCCGCCGCCCTGCCCGTGGGGAACGCCAAAACAGAAGCAGGGTGCGGAAGATCATGTGCATTCGACGGATGCTACGCGGTTCGCGGCGGCGAGGCATCCGCGCTGTAGAGGAAGGACAAGGCGCCGCGACGGGCGTGGGGGTGGCTCTGCACCCAGCCCACAACATCCCCGCGACCGGGCGTTTCTGATCAGGCGGGCAGGTGCCGTTCGTCCGGTCCGTTGTAGGCGGACAGCGGGCGGATGAGCGCGTTCGATGCCGCCTGCTCCATGATGTGCGCGGTCCAGCCGACAACCCTCGATGCGACGAACAGCGGGGTGAAGGTCAGCGTGTCGAAGCCCATCAGGGAGTAGGCAGGGCCGGACGGATAGTCGAGGTTGGGCTTGATGTTCTTGCGCGTGATCATCGCCTGTTCGAGCGTCTCGTACAGTTCGAGCATGTCTGGCCGATCGTAGTGCTCGACGAGGGTGTCAAGCGCGGCCTTCATGGTCGGAACGCGCGAGTCACCGTTCTTGTACACCCGATGCCCGAAGCCCATGATCTTGCGTTTGTTGGCGAGAGCGTCCTCGAGCCACGCCTCCGCCTTGTCTGCCGTGTTGATCTCATCGAACGTGTGCATTACCGCTTCGTTGGCTCCCCCGTGCAGAGCACCCTTGAGCGCCCCGATGCCGCCGACGACGGCGGAGTACAGGTCGCTGAGGGTGGACGTGATCACTCGGGCGGTGAAGGTCGACGCGTTGAACGAATGCTCCGCGTACAGGATCATCGACACGTTGAACGCGTCGACGACGACCGTGTCCGGCTCCTCGCCGAACGTCATCCAGAGGAAGTTCTCTGAATAGTTCAGGTCGTCACGGGGTTCGACGAGGTCCTCACCGCGGCGGCGGCGCTGGTCATATGCGACGATTGCCGGCAGCTGGGCGTAGAGCCTGGCGGCCTTGTTCAGACTGGATTCCACGGTCGCCAGGTCGGCGTCCGGGTCGGACGCTCCGATCGCGCTCACGGCCGTGCGAACGACATCCATCGGGTGCGCGGTCGTGGGGATGAGGTCGATGACCGCCTTCACGTTCTCACCGAGCGCACGCTGGCCGCGTTCGACGTCTTCGAAAGCCTTCAGCTCGGCATCCGTTGGCAGCTCGCCGTGCCAGAGCAGGTAGGCGATCTGCTCGAAACGGCAGGAAGCGGCGAGCTCCTGCACCGGATAGCCGCGGTAGAGCAGAGAGTTGGACTCCGGGTTGACCTTGGAGACGGCGGTGTAATCGACGACGACCCCCGCGAGGCCCTTTTTGATGTCGGTCTCTGTCATTCCATGCTCCTCTGCTCCGTTGGCTGGCGCTGGGTTTCAGTCCACCCTATGTACTTGCGGGTCGGCCGCCTATGGCCGTTCGCCAGGCGACCGTATTTATCTGACGACGGTGAAGTTGAACACCGACGTGTCGAAGTGGTTGTAGCCCTCGTAATCGAGCAGCTCGTACAAGTCGGCTCGGTGCTGCATCTCGCCGAGCTTCGACGTGAGCGCCCCCTCCTCGGTGAGCGTGTCGAGAGCGCGTCCTGCTGCGCCCATCGCGATGCGGAGCAGCGACACCGGCCAGATCACGATGTTGATTCCGACGGCGGCGAGCTGGGAGGTTGTGAACAGCTCGCTCTTGCCGAATTCGGTCATGTTCGCCAGGATCGGCACGTCGACGGCGTTGCGGATCGCCTCGAACTCGCTGAGGTCGCGCATGGCCTCGGGGAAGATGGCGTCGGCTCCGGCATCGACCAGTTTCTTCGCCCGGTCGACAGCGGCACCGAGGCCGTCGACGGCGCGGATGTCGGTGCGCGCCATGATCAGGAAGTTGTCGTCCCTGCGCGCGTCTGCGGCAGAGCGGATGCGTTTGAGGGCGGTCGACTCGTCGACGACCTGTTTGCCGTCGAGGTGGCCGCACCGCTTCGGGTTGACCTGGTCCTCGATGTGCATTCCGGCGAGACCGGCATCCTCGAGCTCCTGGATGGTGCGGGCGACGTTCATCGGTTCACCGAAACCGGTGTCGGCGTCGACGAGGGCGGGCAGCTCCGTCATCCTGGCGATCTGTTTCGCCCGGCCGGCCACCTCGGTGAGCGTGGTGAGGCCGATGTCGGGAAGTCCCAGGTCGGCGCTGAGCACGGCGCCGGAGATGTAGACGCCGTCGAAGCCCTTCTGCTCGATCAGCCGGGCTGACAGCGGGTTGAAGGCGCCGGGGAACTGGAGCAGTTCGCCGCCGGCGAGCCGTTCGCGGAAGATCCGCCTCTTGTCTTCAGGCGTGGTCGTCGAGTACAGCATCAGAACAGTCCTTTCGGGGATGGCACCGAAGCGAGAACCCCGGGAGCGGCCTGGATGGTGAGACCGCCGAGTTCCTCGGCGGTGAGCTCGGGCAGGCGCTGGACGAGCTCGAGGAACCGCTCGATCTCCTCCGGTTCGAGAACGTCAGCGGCGAGGGAGCGGAACTTTTCGATGTAGTCCTCGCGGGCGAACGGCCGGGCGCCCAGCGGGTGAGCGTCGGCAACGGCGATCTCGTCGACGATCGTCGTGCCATCCGTCAGCACGATCTCCACCCGGCCGCCGAACGCCTTCTCCGCCGGGTCGAGTGAGTGGTACCGTCTGGTCCACTCCTCGTCCTCCTGGGTTGTGACCCGGTTCCACAGGGCCACGGTGTCTTCCCGGTTGGCGCGGGCGGGAGAGTACGAGTCGACGTGGTGCCAGCGGCCGTCCTGCAGTGCGACCGTGAAGATGTACGGAATCGAGTGGTCGAGTGTCTCCCGGGACGCGGACGGGTCGTACTTCTGCGGGTCGTTGGCTCCCGATCCGATCACGTAGTGGGTGTGATGCGAGGTGTGGATGACAATGCGGTCGATCGCGCTGGGTTCAAGAAGTTCGGGATGCTCGGAGTGCAGCTTGCGGGCGAGGTCGATCCAGGCCTGGGCCTGGTATTCCGCCGAGTGCTCCTTGGTGTAGCTGTCGAGGATGGCCAGCTTGGGCTCACCCTGCTCGGGCAACGGCACGTCGTAATTGGCATCAGGCCCGTCGAGAAGCCAGGCGATCACGCCGTCTTCACCCTCGTAGATCGGTTCGGGCGAGGTCTGCCCGCGCATGGCCCTGTCGACGGCTTCGACCGCCATTTTGCCGGCGAAGGCCGGAGCGTGGGCCTTCCAGGTGGAGATCTGGCCCTTCCTGGACTGGCGGGTTGCCGTCGTGGTGTGGAGTGCCTGGCCGACGGCCTGGAAGATCGTCTCGACGTCGAGGCCAAGCAGGGTGCCGATACCGGCTGCCGCGGATGGGCCGAGATGGGCGACGTGGTCGATCTTGTGCTTGTGCAGGCTGATCGCCTTGACCAGGTCGATCTGGATCTCGTAGCCGGTGGCGATGCCACGCACGAGGTCGCGCCCCGTCGCTCCGACATGCTGGGCGACGGCGACGATCGGCGGAATGTTGTCGCCGGGGTGTGAGTAATCGGCGGCGAGGAACGTGTCGTGGTAGTCCAGTTCTCGCACGGCGACGCCGTTCGCCCAGGCCGCCCACTCGGGGCTGACGCGACGGCCGGCATCCGACCCGAACACCGTCGAGCCGTCGCCACCGGTGGTCACGGGGTGTGCCAGGGCTTGCGCGCGAGCGGAGACGACCGGTGCCCGGGTGAGGGATGCCGCGGCGACGGCAGCGTTGTCGATCACCCGGTTGATGATCATGTCGGTGACCTCGGCGGATACCTCGACCGGATCGGCGGCGACCTCAGCGATCGCCCACGCGAGTTGCCCGGTGCGTTCGAGGTTCTCTTCGCTTCTGTGGACCCTCAGGTGGCGGCTCTTCATGGTGTTCCCTTCGTGGAGGACGGGGCGATGACGGCGGGGGCGCCCGCGGCGGCGAGGAGATTCGCGAGACTTTTGCGCAGGTGAACAGCGGTGGCCTGAGCGGCGAGCGTCTCGTCGCGGTCGAGGATGGCCTCGACGATGAGCAGGTGCTCGGACACCGACTCCGTCAGGCGGGCGGGGTTGTCCTGGGCGAGCCGGCGGATGCGGGCGAGGTGATTGCGCAGGCCCGCGAGCGAGGCGAGGAGGAACGGGTTGGCGACGGCGTCGTCGATCGCGGCGTCGAGGCGCGCGACGAGGTCGTAGTACCCGCTTGCTCCGTGCGCGAGGCCGGCCGGCGCGGACAGGAAGTCCTGGCGCAGCTGCTCGAAGGCCTCGGTGTTCCGGCGCCGGGCCGCCAGCCGCGCCGCCTGGGTCTCCAGCGCCTCACGCAGTTCGAACAGCTCGGGGAGGTTCGCCGGTGAGACGTCGGTCACGACGCCGGCCCGGCCGCGCTGGGTGTTCACGAGCCCCTCGGCTGCCAGCCGGGTGATGGCCTCGCGCAGCGGGGTTCGAGAGATACCGAGACGTTCGGACTGCTCTGTTTCGCCGAGCACGGTGCCGGGGGCGAGACGCCACGAAAGGATGTCTTCCTTCAGGACGTCGTAGGCCCGGTCGCTTGCTCGCACGAGTACAGCATACGCCGTCGAGCCCGACCGGTATACAGGGCAGGGCAAAATAGGACCATAACGACCCCGTTGCGCCGACTCCGTATACCTATGTTCAGTGCCGCGGCGGGATGTGGTTCAGCGCGACCTCCGCCACGTTCGCCGGCACGGCTGCCAGAGTCGACGGCATCCACCGCGGTTTGTTGTCCTTGTCGATCAGCCGCGCACGGATTCCTTCGGTCCAGTCGGGCTGCTCGGCAAGCCACGACGACACCCGGTATTCCTGCGCCAGCGACTCCCGGAGGGTGTCGAGGCGGCGAGCGGCCCTCACGGCGGCGAGCGCCACGGTGAGGGCGAGCGGGGACAGCCGGGTGAGGTCGTTGGCTGCGGCGCCGGCGTGCGTGTCGGACTCGGCGCCGAGGCGCTCGAGAATGTCCGCGACGCTGTCGCAGGAGTAGCACCGGTCGATCCAGCTCCGGTGTGCCAGCAGTTCGGACGGTGGCGGTGTCTCGTCGAACAGGAGGATGATTTCGGCCGGGGAGCCAGGGTCTGCCCGCTCCCCGAGGGCCTGGTAGAGGTGCGGGAGCCGCTCTGATGGCACGTAATAATCCGCGAAACCGCACGCGAGCGCATCCGACGGGGTCATTGTCGCGGCGTTGAGGGCGAGGTAGGTGCCGAGCTCACCTGGGGCGCGGGCGAGGAGGTAGGTGCCGCCGACATCCGGGCTGAAGCCGATGCGGGTTTCGGGCATGGCGACGCGGCTCTCCTCCGTGACGATACGGATGCTGGCGTGCGCGGACGCCCCAACGCCGCCGCCCATGGTGATGCCGTCCATGATCGAGATGAACGGCTTGGGGTATTCGTCGATGATGGCGCAGAGCTCATACTCGTCGTGCCAGAAGTGCCGCGAGAGGTCGTTGCGGCCGGCGAGAGCGTTTGCGTGCAGGGCGCGGATGTCTCCGCCGGCGCTGAGTCCCCGCTTCCCGGCACCGTCGAGGACGACGAGGGACACCTCGGGATCGTGGCGCCAGGAGGCCAGCGCGTCCCGGATACCGAGAACCATTGCGTGGTTGATGGCGTTGAGAGCTTCGGGGCGGTTGAGGGTGATCCGGCCGACGCCGTCGGCGACACTCGTTCGAAGTTCACCCACGCCCACTCCCTCCCGCTCCTGCCACATCACTTCGAGCCTAGACCCGCGAGATCACCCTCTCCGGACGGATGCACCCGGTATGCCGGGGGTGGCGCCGACCGGAACGGGTGGGTTGGCGCGGATCGGACGCCGCTACAGGAAGATGTCGGGGAACAGGTCCTTCTCGTCGACACCGGGGGAGTACTGAGCGAAGTCGGTGACTCCGGCGTCGATCAGCACGTCCTCGACGATGAGGGACTGGCCCGTGTACTCACGTGACGGCTTGATGAGGACCTCGTAGGCCGCATCCGCGTAGATCTCCGGCGTCCGGCTCCGGGCGAGGAGGGCCTCACCGCCCAGGATGTTGCCGACCGCGGCGGTCTTGATCGTCGTGCGCGGCCACAGTGTGTTGGCGGCGATGCCGTCACGGGCGAACTCGGCGGCGAAGCCGAGGGTCACGAGCGACATTCCGTACTTCGCGAGGGTGTAGCCGGTGTGGGCGCCGAGCCACTTCGGGTCGAGGTTGATCGGCGGGCTGAGCGACAGGATGTGGGCGTTCTCGGCCTCCTTGAGGTGCGGGAGTGCCGCGCGGGACAGCATGAAAGTGCCGCGCATGTTGACGTCCTGCATGAGGTCGAACCGTTTCGGTTCCAGGTCGAGCGTGCGGGCGAGGCTGATCACGCTGGCGTTGTTGACGACGATGTCGATGCCGCCGAACGCCGACACCCCCTGTGCGACGGCGCCGGCGATGTCCTCGTCGTTCCGCACATCGCCGACGACGGCGAGCGCGTGGCCACCAGCTTCGTGGATGGCCTCGGCGGCGGTGTGGATCGTGCCCTCGAGCCGGGGGTCTGGGGTGTCTGTTTTGGCGAGCAGAACGACGTTGGCGCCGTCGCGTGCGGCGCGGACGGCGATGGCGAGGCCGATGCCGCGGCTTCCGCCCGACATGAGGAGGGTCTTTCCGGCAAGTGGTGCGGTCATGGAATCACTTTCGTTGGAGGGCTGAGGGGAGCGGATGCCGCGGGGCCGGGTTCGAATTCACCCGTTCCGGACGGATTCACCCGGCGTAGCGGGTGTTTCCGTCCAGGGTGGGTGTACTCGCCGTCGCGCGGGCGGGCGCTAGCGCCGGGCGGAGCGGGCGAGGAACGCGCCGATCCGCGCCTGGGCATCCGGAGTTTCGAACGCCGCCCCGATGGTGCGGGCCTCGTCGTCGAGCGCGGTGGCGTAGTCGCGACCGACCCCGCCACGGAGGAGCCGCTTGGCCTGACCGAACGCTGCGGTGGCACCGGCCAGCCAGCCGGCGGCGATCTCGCGAGCGCGGGCATCCGTCTCGCCGTCGGCGACGACCTCGGACACGAGGCCCCAGTCGAGCGCCTCGTCGGCGGTGAGCGACCGGCTGGTCAGGGTGAGCTGGAGCGCGCGACGCATGCCGACGGCCTGGGGCAGGAGCGTGGACACACCGCAATCGGGGGTGAGGCCGATGTCGGCGTACTTCGAGACGAACTTCGCCGAGGTCGAGGCGACGATGTAGTCGGCGACGAGCATGAACCCGAGCCCTCCGCCGGCCACTGCACCGTTCACCGCCGCGACGATCGGCTTCGGCATCGCCGACAGCGAACGGTGCCCCTCGTGGATGATGTCGGCGAACTCCCCGATCGAGCTCACGCTGCCGCCCATCGCGGACATCTCGGCGACGTCTCCGCCTGCGCAGAATGCGGGGCCGACCGCATCGAGCAGCACCGCTCCGACATCGGAGCGTTCGGCGACTTCCGCGGCGATGTCCCGCCAGGCCTGCGCGGCCTCGGCGTTGATCGCGTTCAGCCGCTGCGGGCGGTTGAGGGTGATCCGGGCGAGTCCGTTGTCGACGGTGAGAAGGATGCTGTCGGTCATGCGGTCACTTTCGTTGCGGGCGGGTGGGGTGTGGGGGCACTCGGTGCGGACGAACTCACCCGGCGCGCCGGGTGATGCCGACCGGAACGGATGTCTCCGATCGGAGAATGCACCCGCTACTTCGGCGCCATCCGAATGGCGCCGTCCAGGCGGATGGTCTCGCCGTTCAGGTAGGGGTTCTCGATGATGTGCTGAACGAGCGACGCATACTCGCCCGGTCGGCCGAGCCGGGACGGGAACGGCACCTGTTCGCCGAGCGAATCCTGGGCGGCCTGCGGCAGTCCCTGGAGCATCGGGGTCTCCATGATGCCCGGGGCGATGGTGTTGACCCGGATGCCGTAGCGGGCGAATTCCCGCGCGAGCGGCAACGTCATCGCGTGCACTCCACCCTTCGACGCAGCATAGGCAGGCTGACCGATCTGCCCGTCGAACGCCGCAACGGATGCCGTGTTGACGATCACGCCACGCTCCCCCTCGGCATCCGGCTCAGACTCCGCCATCGCAGCGGCGGCGAGACGTACGACGTTGAACGTGCCGATCAGGTTGATCTCAAGCACCCGGGTGAAGGTCGCGAGGGGCAAGGTGCCGTCCTTGCCGAGGACCTTGCCCGGTGTCGCGACGCCTGCGCAATTGACGACGATCCGGAGTGGTGCGAGCGCGACCGCAGCGTCCACGGCTGTCTGCACCTCGTTCTCGTTCGACACGTCGGCAGCGACGAAACGGGCGTTCTCGCCGAGCCGTGCCGCGGCATCCGCACCGGCCGACGACGGCAGGTCCACGATCACGACCGAGACTCCGGCCGCGGCCAGACGGGTGGCGGTGGCGTTGCCGAGCCCTGATGCTCCCCCGGTGATGAGGGCGGATGCTCCGTCAAGCTTCATTGCGAGATCCTCTCGGTACTGAGCGGGTGTGCTGCGAGCCTAGGGGGCGGCTGGCTGGCACTCCGCTCCCGTTGTCGGCGGCGGCTGTCCGCGCTCCCGTTGCCGTGCGGCGCTGTTGTGCCGGATCTACAACGCCCGGTCGAGCCGGATCAGATCCGCTCGATGATGGTGGCGTTTGCCATGCCGCCGCCCTCACACATCGTCTGCAGCCCGTATCTGCCACCGCCGGTACGGAGGGCGTTGACGAGGGTGGCGAGGAGCCGGGTCCCGGACGCACCGAGCGGGTGGCCGAGCGCGATGGCGCCGCCCCACGGGTTCAGCCGGGCGGCGTCCACGTCGAACTCCCGCTGCCAGACGAGCGGTACCGAGGCGAAGGCCTCGTTCACCTCGAACACGTCGATGTCGTCGATTCTGATGCCTGTGCGGTCGAGCACCCGCCGCGTCGCCGGGAGGATGCCGGTGAGCATCTCGATCGGGTCGCTGCCCACCTGGGCGAAGCCCACGAATCGTGCGAGCGGGGTCAGCCCAAGCTCCTCGGCTTTCTCTTCGCTCATGATCAACGCCGCGGATGCGCCGTCGGTGAGCGGCGACGAGTTGCCCGCCGTGATGTTCCAGCCGATTTCAGGGAACCGCTCTGCGTACGCGTCCTCGCGGAACGCTGGCGGGAGGTTTGCGAGGCCGTCAGCCGTGGTGCCGCGCCTCACCGTCTCATCGATACTGAACCGGGTGGTGCTGCCATCGGCCGTGGTCACGGTGACCGGAACAACCTCCGGCAGGAACAGTCCGCGGTCGATGGCGGATGCCGCCCGCGCGTGGGATTCAGCGGCGTACGCGTCGAGCTCCGCCCGGCTGATCTTCCAGCGGGACGCGATGAGTTCAGCGGAGATGCCCTGGTGGACGAACCCGTCCGGGTACCGGCCCCGAAGCATGGGCCCTGCGGCATCCTCGCCGCGCGTGGCGTAACCGATCGGCTGGCGGCTCATCTGCTCGACACCGCACGCGACCACGATGTCACTCGTTCCGCTGAGGATGGACTGCGCGGCGAACTGGGCCGCCTGCTGGCTCGACCCGCACTGGCGGTCGATGGTGGTACCAGGGACGCTCTCGGGGAACCCGGCGGCGAGCACAGCGTTGCGAGCGATGTTCGACGACTGCCGACCGGCCTGGGTGACGCAGCCGGCGATCACGTCGTCGACCAGCGCGGGGTCGATGCCGGTCCGCTCCACGAGCTGCTGGAGAGTTTGCGCGAGCAAGTCGACGGGGTGGATCTCACTGAGCCCCCCACCCGGTTTGCCCCGCCCGGATGCGGTGCGAATGGCGTCGATGAGAACGGCACGCGACATGAGACCTCCTGCGATGGCTGGCTATCTTGAGCGTACGACGGATGCCGCCACTCGGGCCAGCGGCTGACCTGCAGCCTTCGGCACTAGGGAAGTGTGGGCCAGAGCGGCTCAGCGCTCGAATCTTCCACGGCTCGCATCACTCGGAGGACATTCCCGCCGGCGAGCTTCGCCAGTTCGCTTCTCGACCAGCCTCGAGTGCGCAGTTCCTCGGCGAGGGCGGGGTACGCGCTCACGTCGTCGAGCCCGATGGGCAGCGCGGTCGTACCGTCGAAATCGCCGCCCAGCGCGATGTGGTCGATCCCCGCGACGTCTCGGGCGTGTTCCACGTGGTCGGCGACGTCCGTGACGTGCACCGGGGGCGGCGGATTGCGATCAAGCCAGGCCGAGAGCGAGTCGACGGAGGCCGTTGGCGTCCCGTCACGTTCCCTGGCCAGGTCGTTTCGTGCCAGCGCCGATTCGGCGGACTCGCCTGGGCGTGGCGCCGACGCGAAGGGCGCCGGCATCCGTGCCTCGGCGAACCACTCCTCGGTGCGTCTCCTGTCCCAGCCGGCGTACGCCTCTGACACGAATTCCGACACGAATGTGATGTGGACGACTCCACCGTTCCTGGCGAGTTCACCCAGCACCCGGTCTGACACATTCCGTGGATGTTCCGTGACGGCACGCGCAGACGAATGGGAGAAGATCACCGGCGCTGACGTTACCGATAGGGCGTCGAGTTGTGTCGACTCGGCGGTGTGGGACAGGTCGACGATCATCCCGATCCTGTTCATCTCCGCGACGATGGCCTTCCCGACGGAGCTGAGCCCGGTTGACTGTCGGACTCCGGTCGCCGAGGCCGCCCAGGTTGTGTCGTCGTTGTGGGTGAGGGTCATGTACCGCACTCCGAGACGAGCGAACATCCGAAGGGCGCCGACGGATTCCGCAATGGAATGCCCGCCTTCGATTCCGAGCAGCGACGCAATCCGGCCAGATGCGAACACGCGCTCCACATCATCGGCGGTGCTGGCTGGCGCGAAGACCTGCGGGTACCGCGCGGTAAGGCGGTGCACGGCATCCACCTGCTCAAGCGTCGCCACGACCGCGGCGTCCTCGGGAAGGTCCGATGGCACCCATACGGACCAGAACTGCGCACCGACGCGACCCTCCCTCAGTCGCGGGATGTCGGTGTGCAGCTCGGTTCGGCGGCTGTCGAGTCCCTCCACCGAGTAACCGGCACGCGTCCGGAGGGCAACGGGAAGGTCATTGTGACCGTCGATCAGCAACAAATCGTCGAGCGCGCCGTCCACTCGCAGCGGCGGCGTTCTCTGCTCTTCGTTGTTCACTCGCGGCTCCCGTTCAGACCGTTGCCGGCAGCCGTCCGAGGCCATCGACCGCTGGGATCGCGGAAAGCAACCGCTCGGTGTACTCATTCTGTGGTGCGTTCCAGACCTGTGCAACCGGACCCTTTTCGACGATCACTCCTCGATTCATCACGGCGACGTCGTCGGCAATGACTCGCACGACGGCAAGGTCGTGTGAGATGAACAGGAGCGCGGCGTCGCTCTCGAGAGCCAGCTTGCGCATCAGCCGCGCGATTTTCGCCTGCAGGGACGCGTCCAGCGATGCGATCGCTTCGTCCCCAATCAAGAGGTCGGGCCCAGCAGCGATCGCCCTGGCGATCGCGATCCGTTGACGTTGGCCGCCGGAGAACTCATGGGGATAGCGCGCAATGCTCGAGCGGTCCAGTTCAACCTCGTCGAGCAGCCCGGCGACCGTCCAGGTGTCCGGCCGCGGATTGGCCCGGAGTCCGTCTTCGATCTGGCTGCCGATCGTGCGTCGCGGATTGAGGGAGGCAAACGGGTTCTGGAAGACCATCTGGATGGCGACCAGCTCGCGCGGACGCCGGCCAAACCCCAGCCGCCCCACCTGTCGCCCGTTGAAGGAGATGCTTCCCGACTCCACCGGCTCAAGACCGCAGATGGAGCGGGCAAGCGTCGACTTGCCGCATCCGGATTCACCGACCAGGCCGAGTACCTCTCCCCTGCCCAGGCTGAGGGTGACGTCGTTGACCGCGGTCAGGCGGCCGACTCCCGGCTGCCGGTAACTCACGGTGACGTTGCGGATGTCGAGGAGTGGATCCGTCACAGTGCCTTCTCCTTCTGTGTTCCCCAGGATTCCGAGCGGGGCAGCGACTCGATCAGTGACCGCGTGTACTCCTCCCGCGGCGCGGTGATCACGTCGAAACGCGAGCCCTCCTCAACGATCTCGCCGTGGCGCAGAACGATGATGCGGTCGGCCACGGCCGACATCACGCCGAGGTCATGGGTCACGAGGAGCACCGCGAGGTCGAGGTCGGTGCACAACTGCCGCAGGAGCCGCAGGATGCCGGCCTGCACCGTCACATCGAGGGCCGTGGTGGGTTCGTCGGCGATCAGGACCTTCGGATTGCAGATGATGGCACCGGCGATGGCGATCCGCTGCAGCTGCCCTCCGGAGAATTCGTGTGGGTACTTCTTGAGCGCTGACCGCGGGTTCGGGACACGCAGGTTGTCGAGCGTCTCAACGGCTCGCGTTGCCGCGTCGCGCCGGCTGAGTCCCGCATGGTGTCTGAGGTGGTCCGTGATCTGGGTTTCGATGGTCAGCATCGGGTGAAGCGCGGCCGACGGATCCTGGAAGACCATGGCGATCTCCTTGCCCCGGATCGCCCGCAGCGAGCGCTCCTCGAGGCCGACCAGGTTCCTGCCGTCGTATTCGATCTCGCCCCCGACACGCGCCGCCGCCGGCTGGAGGCCACACACCGTCATCCCGGTCATTGTCTTCCCCGAGCCCGATTCGCCGGCCAGGCCGGTTATCGTCCCTGCCGGCACATCGAAGCTGATGCCGCGAAGAATGTCGACAGCTCCGATCGCGAGGGTGAGGTCGCGGATCTTCAAGCCACTCATCGTTTACCGCCGTTCACGGCTTTCGCCATCGTCGGGTCCAGGGAATCACGGAGGGAGTCGCCGACGAGGTTGAACGCCACCACGACGGTGAGGATCGCCAGGCCGGGGAAGAGAGCGATCCACCACGACGAGAATTGGTGGACACCGTCCGAGACCATTGCGCCCCAGTCCGCAAGCGGCGGCACGGCACCGAGGCCGAGGAACGACAGGCCGGAGAGTTCGAGGATGGCAGCCCCGACGTTGAGAGTGGCGAGTACCAGCACCGGCGAGATGACGTTGGGCAGCACATCCCGCCACAGCGAGGTGAGCGCGCTGGCCCCCAGCAGCCGACCCGCGACGACGTACTCGTTCTGACGCGCGACCATGACGAGGGAGCGGGCGACCCGCGCATAACCCGGCCACGACACGACGAGCATCGCGATGAAGGCATTCGTCAGGCTGGGGCCGAGAGCCGCGGCGATGACGAGGGCGAGGATGATCGTCGGGAACGCGAAGACGAGGTCGGCGACCCGCATGATCACCTCATCCAGGACCTTGCCGAAGTACCCGGCGATGGCCCCGAGCACGGTTCCGAGAATCATCGAGCTCACGACGACGAGCAGGGCGAGCGGCAGCGAGATGCGGGCACCGTGAATGACCCGCGACAGGATGTCCCGGCCGACCGCATCCGTACCGAGGATGTTCGTTCCACCGGGTTCCTGAAGGCGGGGAAATGACTGCGCAAGCGGATCGGCCGGCGCGATCCACGGTGCCAGGACGGCGGCCACCACCCAGACGGCGATGATGGACGCTCCAATGACCCCCAGGGGGGATCGCAGGGCTTTGGGCAGGGCGAATCGTCGTGGTCGCGACCTGGTGTTCTCGACGGCGGTCATGCCCTTCTCACTCTCGGATCAAGGAAGCCGTAGAGGACGTCGACGGCGAGGTTGATCAATATGTAGGTGATTCCGACCACCAGGCCCACTCCCATGACTGCCGGGAGGTCGAGCCTGGTGGCGCCGTTGTACGCGTATTCGCCGATGCCATGCCAGGCGAAGACTTTCTCAGTCAGCACAGCGCCGGAGAGGAGCGAACCGAATGCGATTCCGAGCACCGTGATGATGGGGACCAGAGCGCCGCGGAGCACGTATCGGAGCGTCACCGCCGATGAGGGAAGTCCTTTCGCTCGAGCCGCCCGCACATAGTCGAGGCTGAGGACGTCGAGGACGGATGACCGGGCGAACCTCGTCAACAGCCCGATGGTGCTCAGCGCGAGCACTGTCCCGGGGAGGATGAGGTGGCTGAGGGCGTCACCGAACGTTGCCCACTGCCCAGCCAAGACCGAATCGATGGTGTAGAAACCGGTCACGTTCGGCGGCGGTACCGCACCCGGAGAAAGCCTGCCCGATCCGGGAAGCAGACGGAGTTGGTAGAAGACCACGTAGTACGCGACCAGCGCCAGCCAGAACGTGGGTGCTGAAATACCCAACAGGCTGACGAGCCGGATCACATGGTCGACTGTCTTGCCCCGGCGAAGGGCGGCCATCAGGCCAAGGCCGATACCGACCAGGATGGAGAGCAGGATCGCCGCGGTCGCGAGTTCGGCGGTCGCCGGAAAGGCCCGTTGCAGTTCGAGAGCCACCGGCGTCCGAGTCTGAACCGAGACGCCGAAGTCCCCTTGGAGCAGATTTCCCAGATACGTGACGTACTGAACCGGGAGCGGCTTATCGAGGCCCATGTCTTCCCGGAACTGCTGCACGATCGCGGGATTGGCGGACGCTTGTTCGCCGAGCGCCGCCTGCACTGGATCGCCCGGCACGAGGTTCGCGAGGGTGAAGGTCACAAGGGTGATCCCGAAGGCGAGCACCACACCGATTCCCAGCCTCGTGAGGAGGTACCGGGCAAGGGGGTGCACGACGCCGCGGGTGCGGGGCGCGGTATCGGCCGAGTTCTGAGGCGGAGTTGCAGAACCAGGGTTTTCACCCTCCGTCTCTGCAACCCCGGCCTCGTCACTCAATGCTTGCGAGGTCAATCGTCCACACCGAGTTCGAGGTGAATCCCGTGATCGACTTCGCGGTCACGATGTTGCCGACGGGCTGGAAGAGCGCGATGAACGGCCCGTCCTCGTTGAGGGCAACCTGGAGCTCCTCATAGGCTGCTCCGCGGTCGTCGAAGGATGCCGCTTGCGCCGCGGCCCGAAGGCGCTCGACCCGTTCAGCATCGCCGGCGAGCCAGCCGGCTCGTTTACCGAGATTCTCCCCAGGCGCGAAGGCGATGTAGTTCTGCGGGTCCGGGTAGTCGGCTCCCCAGGACCAGATGCCCATTTCTTCCTTGCCGGCCCGGTAGTTATCGAGTTCGGTGGCCTCTGGGGCCGCCGCAAGGGTGACGTTGATTCCGACGTCCTTCAGCTGTGACTGCACGGTCTCGGCGAGGGGCTGGAGGGCGATGCCGGACACAGTGACGTCGTTGGCGTAGTGGAGAACGACTTCCTCACCGGCGTACCCCGATGCTTTCAGGGACTCCTTCGCTGCGGCGAGGTCGAACTGGTTCCCCCGTTCGGTGGGAAGCGTGCCGACGAACATCGAGGGGACGACACCACCTGGCCGCTCGGCGCCCTTTCCGGCGAGAGCGAGGATCTTGTCGTAGTCGAGCGCCGACTTCACGGCCGTGCTGAAATCAGGGTTAGACGTTATCGTGCTGATCGACGGGTCCTGATTCAGCATCATGTAGATGGTGTACCTCGACGGAGCCGATTTGATGTTCAGTTCGTCCGCAGACAGTTCCGCGACCTGGTCCGGGTTCAGGTCGATCGCGACCTGGGATTCGCCCGCTTGCACGTTGAGCTTCTGCGTCTCACCGATGACATTACGGACGACGATGCGCGAGTACGCGGGCTGATCTCCGCGGTACTCCGGGTTCGCCGCCAGAACGATCTGCGAGGTCGCGTCGTATGACTCGAGAATGTAGGGACCAGAGCCGGCTGATGTGCCATTCAGGAAGCTTTCCGACGCATCATCCGAATCGACGCTTCCGCCGTTCTCCGTGAGCAGCTTCGAGTTGATGATGCCGAGGCTCGGGTTGGGCAGGAGATACGCGAGGGTCGGGTTCGGCGTTTCGGAGGTCAGGGTCAGCGTGGTGTCCGACGTCTTGGCGATCGTGACGCCATCGAGCAGGAACGACGGATTCCCGGCGATCCCCTGGACCCGCTGCAGCGAGAAGACGGCATCGTCGACCGTGATCGGTGACCCGTCGGAGAACGCGCCGCCGTCCTTCATCGTCAGCGTCATGACCTTGTCTTCATCGGACAGCACGTAGGACGCGAGCCCATCGACGGGTTTAGACACATCGTCGCCGTTGAAGGTGAGAAGCGTCTCGTAAAGCACGTGATTCACCAACGTTCCCGTGCGCTCGAAGGATCGGCCCGGATCGAGCGTCTTGACGTCGAAGGACATGTCGACGACCAGTGAAGCTCCTTCCTTCTTGTCCGGCTGATCGCCCGCTGGCGCACAACCGGCGAGAGCGAGAAGGGCGAGCGCCGCGACCCCCGCGGTTACCGCTCGGCCGAGAAAGTGATGCCTCATGATGTTCCCTTCGATTGCTGTCGTCTGTGATGAGCGAGCTGGTGGAGCAAGCTGGTGGAGCGAGATTGCGGGTTTACCAGGAACCCTGCAGAGCAGGGCGGTGCAGGTGCAGCAGGTCTTCGTAAGTCTGTCGTTCCGCCCCGAGGCGGCTCATTCCCTCAGCACAGAAGATGATCGGCGGGATGAGTGCGCCGTTGTAGTTGTTCGCCATCGTGTACGCGTAAGCACCGGTCATCGGCATCGCAAGCAGGTCCCCCCTCTGTGGCCGGGACAGTTTCACCTCGCCGACCAGCAGATCTCCTGACTCACACTGTCGTCCGACGACGTCGCTGAGAACGGTTCTGGGTTCGGTCATCCGAGTTGCGATGACTGCGTCATAGCGCTGCCCGGTGAGCGCGATGTCGAGATTGTCCGCCATGCCTCCGTCGACCGCTACGAATGTTTTTGCTGTGCTTTTCACCGTGTTCACCGAGTAGAGCGTGATTCCGGCGCGGGCCACGATGGACCGGCCGGGTTCGATCATCAGTTTGGCGGATGCCGGCAGTAGTTCACGGGCGGCCGCCACGATGACATCGAGGTACTCTTCCACGCTCGGGGCGGTCTCGCCGTCGGTGTATGGGACGCCGAGGCCACCGCCGATGTCGTAGGTGGAGAAGGGTCCGAGTTCTGCCACGGACCGTACGGCACTGGCGAAGGGTGCGGAGTCGAGGATCTGCGATCCCACGTGCACGTGAATCCCGTCCAGTCGCAGCAACGGGCTCGCATTCACCCGTTCGATGGCTTGTCGGAGCTGGTCGACCGGAAGCCCGAACTTCGAATCGTGGCCGCCCGTCGCCTGCGAGGCGTGGGTTTGGGTTTCAATCCCCGGGATCATCCGCAGGAGCACGCCCTGGCGTGTGGTGGCAAGCCTGTCGAGTCGGTCGAGGTCATCGAAATTGTCGACGACGATGCCGCGGATGCCGGCATCCAAGGCCATCTGGATTTCGGTGTCCGACTTCGAGTTCCCGTGCAGATAGATTCGGTCGGGGTCGACGCCTGCCGCCAGTGCCATGACCAGTTCACCGCCGCCGGCGACATCTACGCTGAGGCCCTCGGACTGGGCGATTGCATACATTGCGACACAGGGCAATGACTTGGACGCGAAGAGCACTTCGGAGTTCGGCCACCTGGCGCTCAAGCCATCGATGAATCGTCGGATCTGGCGTCGCAGGCCGATCTCATCGACCAGATAGGCAGGGGTGCCGTACTGTGCTGCGAGTTCGCTCACGGGACAGCCACCGATGACGAGTTCGCCCTCCTCGGTGATGTCGGCTTCCTCGGGAAATCTCTCGAGGAGCTGCGCCCTCGTGGAGTTCCCCTCCTGCTGAGCCGTCATAGGTTTCCTCACTGTGGTGCGCGACACGCTCGCGCCTGAGAACATCATCCTTCGAATGCCGACCGAGGGCGTTAGCCGAGGCGCTAAGCTTCGGCTCAGACCCTTGGCCGATCCGCCAATCCGCACCCGACGAGCGAGGATGCCCATGGACCCCGTAATCCGACCCCTGACCGTCGGCGGACTCATCGACACGCTCGGGAGCCAGCTGCTCTGGTCGGCCGCTGGTACGACCGGTCTCCACCGACCGGTGTCGATACCGATCATGTACGACCCGCTCGAGGAGATACCGGACGTCCCTGGCGGCATCCTGTTGCTCATCGGGCTGGAACCGGGCTCAGCGGACTTCGATCGCGTGACCAGGGAAGCGGGGCTGCGCGGTCTCAGCGCGATCATCTTCAAACGGCGCGGGGCAGACGCCGAGACAAGGGCCGGGCTCGACGCCGACGCGGGTGTCGCGAAGCTGACGGTCGTCGACGATGTCCCGTGGAGCCATGTCGGAAACCTGATCGCTGCGGCGATGAGGAGCCGCTCGATGTCGGGAGAGGCGGACAACGGTGCGGGCAGCGACCTGTTCGTTCTCGCGAACGCGGTTGCCACGGCGCTGGGGGGTTCTGCCGCCATTGAGGACTCGGATCGGAACGTCCTTGCCTACTCGACGCTCGAGCATCATCCCATGGACGAGTTGAGGAGGAACGGGATCCTGGCCCGGCAGGTCCCCGACCTGCCCAAACATAACAAGCAATACCGCGAAGTGATGCTCACCGAAGGGGTCGTGCATTTTCCACTTGACCCCTCCGATGGGGAGCTGCCACGCTGCGCCGCCGCCATTCGGGCCGGCAAAGAGGAGCTGGGCTCGATCTGGGTGATCGAAGACGGAGGACCGGTGAGCCGCGACGCCGAAGTAGTGCTGCTCGAAGCCACGCGTCTCGCTGCCGTGCAGATGCTCTATGCGCGCGATTCGGTCAATGTCGAGCGCCAGGTACGAGCGGAATGGCTGCGGTCTGTTCTCGACGGCTCGGGAATCGCGTCAAGCACAGCTGGGCGGTTCGGGATCGCGCCGGACACTTCCGCCCTGGTTGTCGCCTTCATGTTCGCCGCCGATGCGGCGTCGGCCGAATCGCCGGTGCAGCCGTTGGTACGCCAGCTGGTCACAGCTCTTGAACAGTATTTCGGCGTTCTGCGCGCGAACGTGTCTTGCACCTCCATCGGGCCGATTGCCTACCTGCTGTTGCCCTCCGTCCGCGATGTCGCCTCTGCGACCCGGCTTGTAGAGGGCGCGGCCTCCACAGTCAAGACCCGTCTCGGCCGTGAGGTGTTCGCCGCCATCAGCTCGCCAGCGGCTGGAGCTGCCGACATCGCCGTCCAGAGGCACGAGGTCGACGAGGTGCTTTCCGTCCTCTCCAACGATCGGCGGTTGCCGCACATCTCAACTGCCGCCCAGATCCATTCACAGGTATTTTTGATGCATCTCGCCCGGGAACTCGGGGACACACCAACGTTTCGGCATCCCGGAGTGCGAGCGTTGATCGAGCACGACAGCACACGGCGCACCGCCTACCGAGCGAGCCTATGCGCCTGGTTCTCCGCGATGGGCGACGTCGGCGCCGCCGCCCGGGAACTCACCGTGCACCCGAACACGTTGCGATACCGAATCAGGCGCGCCGAATCACTCTTCGGTCTCCGACTGGACAACCCGGACGAGCAGTTGGCCGTCTGGCTCCAGCTGCGCCTGTCGGGCTGACCCGGGAGGCGGCGCCGACTCGCGGCGAGCGCACGTGCAGAGCGGATCGGCGCCCGCGTGCCGATCATGTCGATGTCGGCATGAGGCCGATCGCGACCGTGGCGACACCCATGATCGTCAGGGTGATCACGAGGGTCTTCTTGCGCTCGATCCGGTCGCCGATGTGGCTGAAGATGATGCCGATGACGGGGCGGATCAGGAACGCGAGCGCGAGCATCTGGCTTCCGACGGGGTCACCTGACGGCACGAACAGGGGGCCGAAGGCGAGAGCCGACATGGTGCGTCGAGGACGTCGTCGTACCCCTCGACGGCACTGCCGACAGCGCTGCCGACAGCGCTGCCGAAGAGTGCGCCCCGACGGGTCGGCCCGTCGATCAGTTGGAATTGTCCACCGGGGCGGGAGCCTCCGGGAGCGTGGCCATGAAAAAGGACCTGTCGTCCTTGCAGGGTAATTCTCTGAGGTCCGCCGACGCGGCGCCGGAGAGGAAGGAAACATCGGTGCCGATGAGCAACAGCCGGGCACCGCGGTCGCGGTAGAAAGCTGTCTGATCGGCGTCCGCGCAGTGGATGCCGACCTGGCGTCCAGCCGCGAGGGCAGTCTCGAAGATGCGGGATACGACATCCGTGTGTTCGGTGCTGCCGATAGCGGCACCGAGGCTTGCGGCGAGATCGGCCGGGCCGATCAGGATGACGTCGATGCCGTCGATGCCGTCGATGCCGTCGATCTCGTCGGCGGCGTCGAGGCCGGCGGGTTTCGACCATGGCGACGATGACGAGCTCGTCGTTGGCGTCGAAACATCCGCTTCGGTGCGGTGGGTGGCGACCCGCACGTAGCTGACGCCGGCGGATGCCGCCCGTTTGAGGTCGGAGATCGTGCCGACGCCCGGGGCAGCGTCGCGATGCGATCGAGGCGTTCTCAAGTGGGCGCATTTGCGGCTGAGTTCTTTCCCCGCTATTCATAAGGCATGGCCCGACTCACCCCCGCCGTGTTGCGCACTCTCGACATCCTCGAGTTGTTCCTCAATGACAGCAAACCGCTCAGCGCACCGGACGTGGTTCGAAAGACCGGGCTTCCCCGTACGTCTGTCCACGAACTCCTGGCGACCCTCGTCGCCAGGGAGTACCTGCAGAAGGACGAGATCACCGGCACCTACCGACTGGGGGTACGGCTTCTCCAGCTCGGCAACGCCTACTCGGCACGGTTCGACATGCTCTCAACGGCCAACGACGTCGCGCGCGAGCTCGCCGCATCGAGCGGCGAGACCGTCAGCGTCGCCCTGCTCGAGGGAGGCGACGTGTTCTACCTGGCGAAAATCGAGAGCCGCGACAACCTCCGACTGCCCTCCAGCATCGGCCAGCGACTGCCGGCCACTGTCACCGGCCTCGGCAAGGCCCTGCTCGCCTACGCGTCGCCGCAGTCGCTGGCTGCCCGCTTGCCTGACCCCGAGAATCTGCCGCGGATGACCGAGCACAGCATCGGCACCCTCGCGGAACTGGAAGCGGAACTCGCCCGCATCCGGAAGCGGGGAGTCGCTTTCGAGAACGAGGAATCGACACCGCACATCCGCTGTGCCGCGGCCCCGGTCCGGGATGGCGGAGGAGCCGTTGTGGCCGCGATCAGCATTTCCGTGTCGACGGCGCGGTGGGCACAACATCCCGAGGATCACTGGGTGGACCTCGTCACGGCCGGCGCCGCACGCTTCTCTGCGCTGCTGGGCTTTCCGGCGTGAGCACGCTCAACGGGAGCCGGGCATCGAGGCTGAGCGATTCTTCCTGTTGAGCGCTCCAGGGACCCGGATCGTCCCGTTGCGCGCATCCGGCGGCTGCCCAGCGAACGGCAGCTAAAATCGACCCGTGGCCATTTCGAAGATCCTCCTCTACTACGTCTTCACGCCACTCGCCGACCCTGACGCGGTCAGGCTCTGGCAGAGAGACCTCGCGGAATCTCTGAACCTGCGCGGGCGCATCCTGCTCTCGAAGGACGGGCTCAACGGCACAATCGGTGGTGAGCTCACGGCGGTCAAGAAATACCTGCGGAAGACTCGGGAGTACCCGGCGTTCAAGAACCTCGACGTCAAGTGGTCAGAGGGCACCGGTCTCGACGAGGGCGGTGCGAGCCTCGACTTTCCGCGGCTCGTGGTCAAGGTACGCGACGAGATCGTCTCATTCGGAGCCCCGGGTGAACTCGAGGTCAACGCGAACGGCGTCGTGGGCGGCGGTACGAAGCTGCAGCCGAGTGAACTGCACGACCTCGTAGCCGAACGCGGCGATGACGTTGTCTTTTTCGACGGCCGCAATTCCTTCGAGGCGGAGATCGGTCGTTTCAAGGATGCGATCGTCCCCGACGTGTCGAACACCCGCGAGTTCGTGGCGGAACTGGACAGCGGCAAATACGACCACCTCAAGGACAAGCCGGTCGTCACCTACTGCACCGGCGGCATCCGCTGCGAAGTCCTGTCCGGGCTGATGAAGAGCCGTGGCTTCGGCGAGGTGTATCAGCTCGACGGTGGGGTCGTCCGCTACGGCGAGACCTATGGCGACGACGGCCTGTGGGAAGGCTCGCTTTACGTGTTCGACAACCGGATGTCGATGGACTTCTCCGACCATGCGGCGGTGGTCGGGTCGTGCGCCTTCTGTGGTGCGGCGTCACGTCACATGCAAAACTGCGCGGACCCCTCCTGCCGAACCCAGCTGGTTCTCTGCGCCGAGCACGCGGCCGCGGCGCCCCGATGTGAGACGCACGCGGCTCTCGCGGGCTAACCGTCGGTGCGACCGTCGATCTGGTCGTTGAGAATCTCGTCCGCCGCATCCGGATCGGCGTCGTCGGTGTTGTAGTGCTCCTTGAGCACCTCGTTGTCACCCTCATAGTCCTGGGCGCGCAGCTCAGGAGAGGAGACGATGTCTTCGCTGAATCCCTGGTCGACGAACTGCGCGTCGACGACTTCGGGTGTCGCGGCGAGGCCGTCCGGCAGGGCGTTCTTCGGTGAGCCGTTCTCGATGTCACTCATGGGATGTTCCTCTCGTTGCGTTGCCTTCGACGCTAGGCGGGTCGGCGTGATGGCGGCAAGGGCCTTGCGCTGCGGCGCACGTCTTGCAGGAGAACGAACGCTTTGCAGGACCAAACTCGAGAAATCATCCTGCAAACCGTGCGATCTCCTCGAAACCGTGCCATCCATCAGCGCCGCCACCTCTGCACCCGCCTGCGCCGACATCCGCGCCGCTTCGATCGCCCGCGGTTTGGATGATCGTGCCGTCGAGGATCTCCATGAACGCCGTCGCTGCCACGAGAAGGGCGAGCGGTCGGTTGAGGGTGGTCCCTGATTTCGACGGGCTCAGTCCACGGAGCGGGGGCATTTCCCCGTTCTGCCCTCGCGCCACCCCTAGGCTGGTCGCATGACGACGACGTTCCAGGCCTGGTGGGTTTCGAAGCAGGCGGATGCCTCAGGAGCCGCCACGCAGACGGCATCCCTTCGCGAACTCGCCGACGGCGATCTGATCGCCGGTGACACCGTCATCGCGGTCGAGTATTCGAGCATCAACTACAAGGATGCACTCGCGCTGTGCGGTCGACCTGGCGTGGTGAGGAACTGGCCCCTCATCCCGGGCATCGACCTCGTTGGAACCGTGGAATCCTCCGATTCGATGGATTGGGCGCCCGGCGACACGGTTGTCCTGAACGGCGCCGGGCTCGGTGAGAGCGCCCATGGCGGGCTGGCGCAGCGTGCCCGGGTGGACGGCTCCGCACTGGTCCGCGTCCCTGAGGCTCTCGGCTCGCTTCGTTCTGCCGCCGTCGGAACAGCGGGCTTCACGGCAATGTTGTCGGTGCTCGCTGTCGAGCGCCACGGTGTCACGCCAGGAGACGGACCCGTACTTGTCACCGGTGCGGCCGGGGGCGTCGGTTCGGTCGCCGTTGCGCTTCTCGCCGGGCTGGGCTTCACCGTGGTGGCGTCGACCGGACGCGCGGAAAAGGAAGCGGCGTATCTGACGACGCTCGGTGCCGCGGAGATCCTCGACCGGGCCGGCCTCTCAGAGCCGGGGAAACCCATGCAGTCACAGCGCTACGCTGCCGTCGTCGACGCGGTGGGGAGCCACACCCTGGTCAATGCGATCGCTCAGCTGAACTCCGGCGGAGTGGCGACCACGTGCGGACTCGCCCAGGGTGCCGACCTGCCGGGTAGCGTCCTGCCGTTCATCCTCCGCGGCGTCAGCCTCGCCGGAATCAACTCGGTCGACGCCTCCCTCGCGCGGAGGCAGGAAGCGTGGGCTCGGCTCGAGCGCGATCTGGACGTCGACCTGCTCGACGGGATGACCGACGTGGTCCCTCTCGCCACGGCGAAGGAGAACGCCGAGCGGCTCCTGGCCGGCGAGGTTCGCGGGAGGACGGTCGTCGACGTCAACGCCTGAGCCGGGCCGCCCGCGGAGGCACAGCGAGCAGCCGGGGCCCGGCTCAGACCGCGTCTGTGGGTGTGCTGTCCTCTGTCGCAGGAGTTGTCTTCGGGGTCTTCGCCGCCTTCGGGCGGCGAGCGGGAGCCCGTGTCTTTGCCGCAGCCGCTGCCGTTTTCGGCGTGACGATGGCCGATCCGTCGACGGTGATGTCTGCGGGCGCTGAATCGACTCCGGCGGCTGGCGCATCGGCATCCGTCTTGGGAGCCACCACACGCTTGGGCTTCGGCGTGACCTGCGGCGTCGTCTTGCGGGCGCGCGGCGACTTCTTCACCGGCTTCGCGTCGAGTTGCAGCTTGGATACGAGCTCCATGCCGTGTTTGGTGGTGATGATCAGGCGAGAGAATTCCTCGTCGGCTGTATCGATGACGACCGACGGTTTCGTGCCCTTGAGCACGAGGAAGTCCTTGCCGCCGTGGAACTTCCACTGCCCAACCGCGAGGGTGAGAGGAATGGCTGTCCCTGGCGCACGGATGCCACGCACCCAGATCCACGGATCATCCGTCAGAGTGGCTGAGCGGATCGACGAGCGCGGTACCACGATGTTCTCCCGGCGCAGCGAAAGCGTCTTCTCAGCGGTCGACAAAATGACTTCAAGACGATCGGAGTGCAACAGGAGTCGAGCCATGCCCCTAGTCTGCCCGTGACCTGCGACAATTCCCGTCGTGAAACCTCACAAAGAGATAACGTCCAGCTTGTTGGTGGTTCTCACCGACTGACCGGGTCGCCGCCGTTCCCGTCCAGCCATGCGATGTCGCTGCGGGTGGGAGCTGACTCCCAATCGCCCTGAGCAAGGCAGGCGAACGCACCGCACCGCACTGCCAGGTCGAGTCGCGCGCCCGCGTCCCCACCGCGGGTCCATTCGACCAGCCACCCCGCCGCGAACGCGTCCCCTGCTCCCACGGTGTCGACCACTGCGACCGGGATCGCGGACCGCTGCGTGATGGCGCCATTCCGCCACTTCTCCAGAGCGCCGAGTTCACCGAGCTTGACGACAGCATGCTGTGGACCAAGCGCAAGGATGGCGTCGAGTTGCCGTTGGGGGTCCGCGTGACCCGTGAGGATCGCCGCTTCGTCGTCGCCGGCGAAAACGACGTCCGCGCGCTCCGCCAGACTTCGATACGACTGCACAATGCCATCGATGTCGTCAACGAGAGAGCTGCGATGGTTCACATCGAAGGCCACCAGCGTTCCCGCGGACTTCGCGAAGTCAATGGCGGCGTGAGCGGCAGCCAGAGGGTCCGACCCGAGGGCAGCCGAGATGCCAGTGATGAAGAGGACTTTCGCGTCGGAGACAGCACTCGGTGCCACGTCAGATGGATTGAGCCGACTTCCCGCCTGGCCTCGGCGGTAATAGGTGATGCGGCTCGCGCCGGGGTACGGGCGTTCCTTCAGCATGAGAGCCGTCGGAGCATCGGTGTCGCGGGTCGGATGGACGGACACTCCCTCGGCACGCAGTTCACGCACGATGAGGTCACCGATCGCGTCGGACCCGACCCTGCCGATCCAGGCGGCGGCCCCTCCGAGGCGCTGAACCCCGATGGCCACGTTGCTTTCTGCGCCCCCGAAGGTGACCTGCAGGCCCCCGCCGAGGGAGAGGCGCCCTGTTCGATCGTTCACGATGAGTCCCAGGCTCTCGCCGAGAACGACGACATCATGTGTCCTGGTGGCAGAAAGTGATGTCATGAGGATGCCTTAACCGCTTCAAGCGCGCGCTCGGCCACCGCTTTCGCACCCTGCGCCGCGGGCTGGACGATCCAGCTCCCGCTCGCCGCGAACACCGCGGGATGCGCCAGGTGTGCGGCTAGGTTCGCAGGCCCGATGCCGCCAGACGGCATGAACTGGACGTCGCGGAACACGGCCGCGTAGGCCTCGATCAGCGCGATCCCGCCGAACACGCCGGCGGGAAAGAGTTTGACGCGCGTCAGCCCCGCCGCGCGGGCAGACTGGATCTCTGTTGGGGTGAGAACACCCGGCACGATCGGAAGATTCGCTCCACGTACATAGTTCACCACTTCCAGATCAAGACCGGGCGTAACGATGAACGCAGCTCCCGCGTCGATCGCAGCGCGCGCCTGGTCAATCGAAAGCACCGTGCCGGCACCCACCAGAATGTCTCCTCGGTCAGCGAGATGCTTCAGCGCCGGCAATCCGAGATCGCCCCG
>NZ_JAODMP010000014.1 GCF_025464835.1 Mycetocola sp.
CTCCCGACCGATGCGGACGACACCTGAGGGCAACTCGACGCATGCCGGTCGAGCGCCCCACCACGTCGGCTCTCAGCTGGCACCCCTTGCCCCACGGCCGCAGGGTGAGTGGGGGTTGCTACGCTGACTTCTCCTGGCGGCGCGGCTTGTGAGGCACGATCGTCGGCGCCGCGTTCTCGAGCACCGATTCGCGGGTGATCACGACGCGCGCGACCTCCGCGGTCGACGGCACCTCGAACATGACCGGGCCGAGAACCTCTTCGAGGATCGCGCGGAGCCCACGGGCGCCTGTCTTGCGGAGCACGGCCAGGTCGGCGATCGCCTCGAGGGCGCTCGGCTCGAACTCGAGCTCGACTCCGTCGATTTCGAACATCCGCTGATACTGGCGCACGAGGGCGTTCTTGGGAACGGTGAGGATCTCCATCAGCGCGTGCTGGTCGAGCGGCGTGACGGTGGTGACCACGGGGAGCCGGCCGATGAACTCAGGAATCAGACCGAACTTGTGAAGGTCTTCGGGGAGAACCTCGCTGAACAGGTTCATGTCGTCGCCCTTGGAATGCAGCGGAGCGCCGAAGCCGATGCCCTTCTTGCCGGCACGCGACGAGATGATCTCTTCGAGACCGGCGAACGCGCCGGCGACGATGAACAACACATTCGTCGTATCGATCTGGATGAACTCCTGGTGCGGATGCTTGCGCCCGCCCTGCGGGGGAACGGATGCGACGGTTCCCTCCAGGATCTTCAGCAGCGCCTGCTGCACGCCTTCACCTGACACGTCGCGGGTGATCGACGGGTTCTCGGCCTTGCGGGCGATCTTGTCGACCTCATCGATGTAGATGATTCCGGTTTCGGCACGCTTGACGTCGTAGTCAGCGGCCTGGATCAGCTTGAGCAGGATGTTCTCGACGTCTTCGCCGACATACCCGGCTTCGGTCAGGGCGGTGGCGTCGGCGACGGCGAACGGAACGTTCAGTCGCTTCGCCAGTGTCTGCGCGAGGTAGGTCTTGCCGCAGCCGGTCGGGCCGATCAGCAGGATGTTGCTCTTGGCGATCTCGATGTCGTCGGAGATCGAGTCGGCACTGGTGAGCGTGGTGCGCGCGCGAGTGCGCTTGTAGTGGTTGTACACCGCGACGGAAAGGGCCCGCTTCGCCGGCTCCTGGCCGATCACGTACTCCTCAAGGAAGTTGAAGATCTCCTTGGGCTTGGGCAAGTCGAAGTCGGGTGCCGCCGCTTCACCGGCCTCAGCGAGGCGCTCCTCGATGATCTCATTGCACAGCTCGACGCACTCGTCGCAGATGTACACGCCTGGACCCGCAATGAGCTGCTGAACCTGCTTCTGGCTCTTGCCACAGAAGGAGCATTTGAGCAGGTCGGCGCTCTCACCGATTCGAGCCATCTGTCCACACTCCTCTTGCTGGCGGGTTGCCTTCTTTGAGCCTAACCCGAACCTGAGACATCGCACCGCAAGCGGGCTGCCCTGTGTCGAAAAACTCGGTAACGATCGTCCCGAACCAATGAAAACGGAGCCGGGGTCTCCCCCGGCTCCGCCTTCGATACGTGAACGCTCCCGATCAGGACGCGATGGCTCCAGACGCCGTCTTGTTCAGGGTCGGCAGGTGCTTGCGGCTGGTGAGGACCTGGTCGATCAGGCCGTACTCGAGGGCATCCGCTGCTGACAGGATCTTGTCGCGGTCGATGTCCTTGTTCACCTGCTCGACGCTCCGGTTGGAGTGAGCCGACAGGGTCTCTTCGAGCCAGACCCGCATGCGGAGGATCTCAGCCGCCTGGATCTCGATGTCGGATGCCTGCCCCTGGCCGGCCTCGCCGATGGCGGGCTGGTGGATGAGGATGCGGGCGTTCGGCAGAGCGAGGCGCTTGCCCGGTGTCCCTGCCGCCGTCAGGACTGCGGCTGCGGACGCGGCCTGGCCGAGAACAACGGTCTGGATGTGCGGGCGGATGTACTGCATCGTGTCGTAGATCGCCGTCATCGCGGTGAACGAGCCACCCGGGGAGTTGATATACATGACGATGTCGCGATCGGGGTCCATGCTCTCGAGCACGAGGAGCTGCGCCATGACGTCGTCAGCGGAGGCGTCATCGACCTGCACGCCGAGGAAGATGATGCGATCCTCGAACAGCTTGGCGTACGGGTCTTGACGCTTGTACCCGTAAGCGGTTCGTTCTTCGAAGCTCGGCAGGATGTAGCGGGAGTTCGGCATGGCCGCCGCGGTTGCAGCGAAGTTGCCTGCGGCGCGGAAGGTCGGGGTTTCCATATGTTCTGTCCTCTTGGTTCTCTCGACGCTTAGTTGGATTCGGTTCCGCCGCCGCCGGTGACGTCGGTCGCCGATTCGCGGATGTGGTCAACAAACCCGTATTCGAGGGCTTCCTGGGCGCTGAACCAGCGGTCGCGGTCACCGTCGGCGTTGATCTGCTCGACGGTCTTGCCGGTCTGAGCTGCGGTGATCTCCGCGAGGCGGCGCTTCATGTCGAGGATCAGCTGTGCCTGGGTCTGGATGTCACTGGACGTGCCACCGAAACCGCCGTGCGGCTGGTGCAGCAGGACGCGGGCGTTCGGCGTGATGTAACGCTTGCCCTTCGTGCCCGCCGTCAGCAGGAGCTGACCCATCGATGCCGCCATGCCGATGCCCACGGTGACGATGTCGTTCGGAACGAACTGCATGGTGTCGTAGATCGCCATACCGGCGGTGATCGAACCACCGGGCGAGTTGATGTACAGGTAGATGTCCCGCTGGGAATCCTCAGCTGCGAGCAGCAACAGCTTCGCAGCGATCTCATTCGCGTTCTCATCGCGGACCTCGGCGCCGAGCCAGATGATGCGATCCTTCAGCAGTCGGTCAAAAACACTGTTGGGCAGTGTCAGTTCGGCCATGTCGCGCTCCATTTCAGTTGTTGCGTGTAATCGAATCTATCGGAGCCAACGCACCGGAACTGCTCTGTTCGCCGTGGGCAGATATCGTGCCGCTCCGCGGTTAAACGACGGATGCCCCGGAGTCGCATCCGGGGCATCCTTCGTGGTTTTCGGAACCTACTTCTTTGCGTCGCTGTCCTCGGCCGGGGCCTCGTCGGTCACTGCGGCCTCATCGGTCGCTGCGGCCTCGTCCTCGGCGGCAGCCTCGTCGTCGGTCGGAACGAATCCGGTGAGGTCGACCGGCTTGCCGGCGGTGTCGACGACGGTGGTCTTCGCCAGCACGACGGCGAGGGCCTTGTTGCGGGCGACCTCTCCGACCATGGCGGGGATCTGGCCGTTCTCGTCGAGGACCTTGATGAACTCGCCGGGCTCCATGTTGTACTGAGCAGCACCCTGGATCAGGTACTGGGTCAGTTCGTCCTGGCTGACCTGGACGTTCTCGGCCTCGGCGATGGTGTCGAGCAGCATCTGCTGCTTGAAGGTGGCCTCGCTCGAGACGGTGACCTCGGCGCGGTGCTCGTCGTCTTCGAGGCGGCCTTCGCCCTCGAGGTGACGGTGCACTTCGTCTTCGACGAGCTTCTCCGGCACGGGGATCTCGACGAGCTCGACGAGCTTCTCGAGCAGCTTGGTGCGGGCAGCGGCGCCCTGGCCGAAGGCCTTCTGGCGTGCGACCTGCTCTTTGAGGCTCTCGGTGAGCTCAGCGATGGTGTCGAACTCACTGGCGATCTGAGCGAAGTCGTCGTCAGCCGCTGGCATTTCGCGTTCCTTCACGGCACCGACCGTGACGGTGATCTCCGCGTTCTCGCCCTCGTGCTCGCCACCGAGCAGGGGTGCGCTGAACGTGGTGACTTCTCCGGCGGTGAGCGATTCGAGTGCCTCATCGATGCCCTCGATCAGGTCGCCTGAACCAACCTCGTACGAGATGCCTGTCGCGTTGTCCACTTCTTCGCCGTTGATCGTGGCGACGAGGTCGATCTGCACGAAGTCACCGGTCTTCGCGGGGCGGTCGACGGTGACGAGGGTGCCGAAGCGGGTGCGGAGCTTGTCGAGCTCAGCCGTGACATCCTCGTCGGTGATTTCGGCTTCGTCGACCTCGATGGTGATGTCGTCGTATGACGGCAGCGTGATTTCGGGGCGCACGTCAACCTCGATGGCGAGCTGCAGGTCTCCTGAGAAGTCCTTGTCGCTTGGCCATTCGACGATGTCGGCCTGCGGACGGCCGAGGGTGCGGATGCTGTGCTCTTCGACTGCCGCGCGGTAGAACCCGTCGAGGCCTTCGTTGACGGCGTGCTCGAGGACGGCGCCTTTGCCCATGCGCTGGTCGATGATCGCCGGTGGAACCTTGCCCTTGCGGAATCCGGGGATGTTGACCTGTTCGGCGATGTGGCCGTAGGCGTGGGTGATGCTCGGCTTCAGGTCTTCAGGCGTCACCGAGATGGCGAGCTTGACACGGGTTGGGCTGAGCTTTTCGACCGTGGATTTCACGTTGGTGTGTTCTCCTGTGTTGTGGATTTTTTCCTCGAGCTGAGGAGGACGGACTTGTCGGGGCGACAGGATTCGAACCTGCGACCTCCCGGTCCCAAACCGGGCGCTCTACCAAGCTGAGCTACGCCCCGGTAGGTGACTACCGGTAATGGACTCACACACCAATCGAGCAGGCGGTAATGGAAGGCCTCCGACAGTCTAATGCACGAGCGTCTGCAAAAATCCGCCGCCGGGGTCGCGGCACATTCCACCTCGAAACGTGTACTACGATATTCGGGTGCCGGTCTTCCGGTGAAAACCGAAGTTCTGACGGAAACCCGCCAGATTCGGGGCTGTAGCTTAGTGGTAAAGCCTCTGTCTTCCAAACAGATGATGCGAGTTCGATTCTCGTCAGCCCCTCCAGTTCTTACGTTCCAGCAGGCGAATACGAAGGCGAAGCCATGAAGATGCTCCGCCCGTATTCGATCTGGACAACCATCGGAGTGGCGCTCTTTCTCGGCGCCGGCATCTTCTTCGGCACCGGCCGCTTCGGTGCCGGTGTCGGCCTCATGGTGGCATCCGCCGTGTGCCTGGGCACCGCGATGACCTCTCACCGACGGTGGGTCAAGAGAAACGGCTCGGACTAGGCAGAACCGTTTTCGAGCGACTCAGCGTGATGCCTGGTGTGTTCGAGATAGATTTCAGCGTTCTTGCGGATGCCGTCGACCTCGTCGTCCGTGAGCTCCCGTCGCACTTTCGCGGGCACCCCGGCGACGAGCGACCGCGGCGGAATCACGGCACCGGAGAGCACGACCGCTCCCCCGGCGATGAGGCATTCGTCGCCGATGACCGCACCACTGAGAACCACGGCGCCCATCCCGACGAGCACGGTGTCGCCGATGGTGCAGCCGTGCACGACGGCATTGTGTCCGACCGACACGTTGCGGCCGATGACGACCGGCGAGGCGGAATCGACGTGGACGGCGACGCCGTCCTGGATGTTGCTGCCCTCGCCGAGTTCGATGGAGGCAGAGTCTCCTCGGAGGACGGCGTTGTACCAGACACTCGACGCGTCCTTCAGGGTGACGTTGCCGACGATCCGGGCGCCGGGCGCGACGAACGCCGTGTCGGCGATCACCGGTCCTCCCAGTCCGGTGAGCCGGATGATGCTTGCTGCGTTTTCACTCGTCATGTCGTCACACTATCGGCACCGGTTTTCTCTCCGCGGCGTCCCCGTCGCCTCGAACGTGCGAGCAGCCCCCGTGCGCGGTGCCGCTCCGCCTCGATCGGGCCGTCTCTTCGCTCCAGGTTTCGCGCAGCCAACGGGCCTGTCGTCTGGCTCGAGCACGCGCCCTACCGGTGGCCGCTCGACCCGGAGTTCCTGACTGCGAGAACCCGGTGCCCTGGCTATGTCGCAGAGATCACCATCGCGCCGCAGCGGCCAGCGGTGTTCGCCACGGCAGTGGTCTTGGCATCCGCTGTGGTCCTGTGACTGCCGTCGCTGGTTGCGAACCTCGGTTCCTCCAACGGGCTTTGGCGTGTGGTCACCCTGGGTGTTGTCGCTCTCCCGGTGCTCGCGCAGGGCTCGCGCTGAGACTGCAGGCGCGGATCTACGAGAGCCGGATCCGCGACCTCAGGGCGACAGTACGCAGCATCTCCTCGCTCCGCTGACCTTGCCCAGTCCTGCCCTGGCCGCCGAGCCTCGCCCAGACGCTTGCCGCATTCAGCGTGCGCAATTCGACCTCCCGCCGTCCAGGACGTTGCGCGCACGTCGGACCGTCGATCCACCGGTCCGGCCCCGACTCGCGAGGTTAGACGAGCCTTCGCTTCCTTGCGGATTGTGTGTGGCTGAGTAGCGTTGTTGCCAACAGCGCATCACGCGCAAAGCGAAGGGCAACACTCATGACAGATCTCACCACCGTTTCA
>NZ_JAODMP010000088.1 GCF_025464835.1 Mycetocola sp.
CCGACGAGACGAAGGATGCGAGCGCCGCCGCGCAACCCGTGCTCCATCCGGCATGGGCCGGCAGGGTGTGGTCGTGATAATGCAGCGACCACGGTTCATCGACCGAGAGGTGGAGGGCAGAAGGGTATTTGCCGAGCATCATGTTCAGGAGGGCGATCGCCTCGGGCACACGCTCGGACCCAAGGGCGAAAAAGATGCGTTGAAGCGAGAGGGCAAGAGCAAGAGATTCTTGCGCGTGACGTGGCTCAAACTCCGATTGGCTGTCGGAAAAGCCCGCGAACGCGGCGTTTGCCGTATTCGTGACGTCCACAGGGGAAAGTCCAGGTGCGAATACGTGCCCATGCGCGTGACCCGGAGCGAGCGCGTTGACCAGATCTATAGCTGCGAGCACAACGCGGTCGCGGTGCGATCCGCTGAGTGGCGTGCGTGTTGCGTCCATGGCTAACTTTCTACCGGAGCGATGGCCGGTTGAGTCCTTGGCGCGGTCCCGGGTCGGAGAAGGAGGGCGATCACGAGTGCTAGTCCTCCAGCTGCCACAGCGCAAAGCATGACGTTGCGCATACCCTCGGTCAACTGAGCCGGGTCGGTTGAGTGGAGGTTGAGTCCACCAACCGTCGACGCGAGCGTCGCCCCGACGTACCGGAACGTCTGGAAGAGTCCGGTCGCGGCTCCGGTCGCAGCCGAGTTCACCCGTTGGTAGAGGGAGCTCTGCAGAGTGAGCGTCGTGAGGTTGTTCGGCGACGCCGCGGCGACGGCGAGCAGGGCCGCGGCGAGCAGGGGAGTGGCCGGGGTCAAAAAGGACAGGGCGACGGCTCCGCCGAGGGACAGGCAGGCCATGCCGACGAGGATGTGCTGGCCGTGGCCGCCGTAGACAAAGCGGCTCAGCAGGAGGGTGATGGTGACGCCGATGACGGCGATGGGGAAGGTGACGAGTCCGCTTTGGACCGGCTGGAGATTGTGCGCGAGTTGCAGCCAGGTCGGGAGCGACACGATCACCGCGAAGAAGGTGAAGTTCGCGAGAAGGTACTGAATCAGAACGACGGGTGTTTTCGGATCCGCGAACATAACGCGGGAGTCGATGAACGGGTAAGCGGCTCGCTTCTCACGAACCACCAGCAGTACGAGTGCGATCGCGAACGCACCGAACCAGAGAAGCATTGCGGGGTTCGCGAGTCCGACGATGCCGAGTTGAAGCGCAGCGATCGCGGTTCCGAGAAGGACCGCACCGAGGGCATCTGTTCTCGTCCATAACCCCGTAGTGCTCGTGACCCTTTCGGCTTCCGAGTCTCGCGGCAGTGTGATCATCGCGATGATGGCGCCGAGCAGCGCGAAGGGGATACCGAAGACGAACGGGCCACGCCAGCCGAGCAGCTGCACCATGGCGCCGCCGACGAGTGGTCCGGCGACGGCGGCGAGGGAGTTGATCCAGGTGATCGATCCAACGGCGCGAGCTGAGGCTTCGGGGTCGGCGAGCAGACTGCGCCGAACGATGATGAGGCCGGCCGGAAAAGCGACCGAGGAGCCGACAGCCTGCACGAGTCTCAGTGCGATGAGCCACTCGATCGAGGGCACGAACTGGGCGAGGGAACACGCCAAGGCGACAAGAAGGAGCCCGCCGACGAAGACACGCCGAGCTCCGAGCAGGTCGGCGATGCGGCCCATGATGGGCTGAGCGACGGCCCCGGCTAGGTAGTAGACGGTGATGAGCCAGGTGGCGCTCGCCGCCGTTGCCGCGAAACTGTCGCGGATGGAGGGGAGCGCCACCGCCATCATCGAGCCATCGAGGGGGTTGAGCACCGTTCCGAGGACGACAGTCGCAATGATCGTCCGTGACCGGGGTTGGGTCGTCACGGCTGTCGTCCTTTCGAGTGGTGCGGGAGGCGTGGTGCGGTTTCGATGGGGTGTTACACGACGGCGAGTGCCTGTGCCGGCGCCCAGATCGACGCGAGCTCGGTGCTCGTCGTGACTGTGCCGAACTGCGTGCCGACCACTGACACCGAGGCGTCGTGTGCGGCCTGGCTGTACGACGCCGCGCAGTCCTCGACGAGGCTCACCCAGTAGTCCGCGAACAGCCCATCGCGCAGGCTCGACTCGACACAGATCTCGGTGGCGACTCCGGTGAAGAGCAGCGACTGAACGCCGAGTGTGCGCAGCAGGATCTCGAGGTTGGTGCCGATGAAGGCGCTGTAGCGGTACTTGATCACGACGTGGTCACCCGGTTGCGGTGCCACCTCGTAGAACTCGCCACCCCAACTGCTGGTGCGACAGGTGATGCCCGGGCGTTCGGTGCCCGGACCGGCGTCGACGCGGCCGAGCCACTGCGGCGAGTCGTTGGTCTCGTCATGGATGGTCTGGATGAACACCACGGGCATGCCGACCGCACGCGCGTTCTCGATCAGGCTCTGCAGGCGCGGCACCATCTCGACGGCGGCCGAGACATCGTTGCCGACCCCGGCGAGCGATCCGTCGGGTGAGCAAAAGTCGTTCTGCACATCGACCACGATGAGGGCCGTGTGTGCGGGGTCATAGCGAAAGGGAAAGTTCGTCATTATTGGTGTCCTGTTCGTGTTCGAAAAGAAATGAAGAGCGGATGCGAGTGCTTACGGCATGAAGGAACGGTCAAGCAGTGACTCGACGGTCACCTTTCCGTCGTCGACGAGCAGCCCGGCCGCGCGGGAGACGTCGAGGTCGAGTTGGATGCCCTCGTCGGAGATGTCGATACCGTTCCAGAGTTCGTCGGCGTAGGCCCGGTCGAGGGTGGGCTGGAGCACATCGGCGGTCATGGTCGGGAATTCGGTGACGGCGAGCTTGGCGGTGCCCTCCTTGTCGGTGAGGACGAAGTCCATGCCTTTGTCGAGCGCGGCGGTGAACGCCTTTACGGTGTCTGGGTCCTCCTTCGTGGTCTTCGAGTCGATGACGATGGAAGAGTAGGCGAAGTCACCGAGTTCAGCCGGAACGTTGACGATTGGTTCGGTCCAGATGCCCTCGGTGATGCCCTGGCCGAGTACCGGTTCGGTGGTCACCGCGATGTCGGCCTTGCCCGCCTCGACGAGTGCGATCTCGGAACCAGACTGGTCGTTGTTGGTAATTACCATGTCGGCCGGGTCGATGCCAAACTGTTCCATCAGGTAGAGAGAGATGATCTCGGGCGATCCGCCGTGTCGGCCGATCGCGATGCTCTTGCCCTGAAGGGAGCCGGCCAGGTCGTCGGGGTCGATCTCGACGTCAGTCGCTGCTGTCCAGTAGATGTTCGCCTTGTTGACGACGCCCGCGATGGTGACGAGCTCGGCGCCCTTCGCGTTGGCGATGGCTCCTGATTCGGGTCCACCGACGAAGCCCCAGGCGTCGCCGCTGAGCACGGCGTTGACGTGGGCACCTCCGGTGAGAGTGGTGATTTCGACATCGAGCCCGGCGTCTTCGAAGTAGCCGTTTGTCATGGCCGCGTAGAGCGGCAGGTAACCGACGCTGTGCACGGGCTCGGCAATCATGATCTTCGTGAGTTCTGCGGAAGATGAGGTTTCGCCGGCGGCTGACGTGGAGCATCCGCTCAATACGGCAACCGTCGCAAGCGCGGCCAGGGTGGATAGAACAGTTTTTTTCACGGAGCTCTCCTGTAGAAAGGGGTGGAACACACGGGGGATGAGGGGACTTAGCCGCGGATGGCGCGGAGCAGCACCTTCTCGAGCAGAAGCACGGCGAGGTAAAGCACAAACGAGAGGATGCCGAGGGTGAAGACCCCGACCCAGATCAGTGAGATGTCGAAGCTCGACGCCGCGAACTGGATCATCTTGCCGAGACCCTCTTGTGAGCCGATGTACTCGCCGACGATCGCACCGGTGAGTGCGAGGCCGATGCTCACCCGGAAGCTCGCGACAACCGATGGAATCGTTGACGGCACCACCACCTTGGTGAACACCTGCCAGCGGCTCGCGCCAAGTGAGTAGAGCAGTGTCTGCAGGTCACGGTCGACCGCGCGAACCGCGGTGTGCGTGTTGAGCACCTGGATGATGATCACGAGCGCGGTGGCCATGGCGATCTTCGACTCGATTCCGATGCCGAGCGCGAGCACGATCATCGGAGCGAGGGCGAGCTTGGGCATCGCCTCGACCGCGATGAGCAGCGGTTCTGAGGTGCGGGCGTAGAGCCTCGACCACCAGAACGAGAGACCCATCACCGCGCCGCCGACGACACCGAGAACGAAGCCGGCGATCGTTGAGGTGAAGGTGAAGAGCGTGTCGCCGAGCATGGTGCCGTTGGAGAACGCGATCACCGCTGAGTCCCACACCATGCTGGGCTTTGACCAGAAGAAGGTGTCGACGACGTCGGCATCGGCGAGGAGCTGCCAGGTGGCGAACAGTGCGATGACGATGCCGGCCGCGAGGGTGGCGACGAGCCAGCCCTTCGGCTCGCTCGGGAAGAGTTGTCGGCTGCGCACCCGTGGGGCGCGTCTCGGCAGATCGGAGAGGGCGACCATCGCTGCACCGACCTGGGCGGTAGCGGTGTTGGGCTTCTCAAGTTCGATTGTGCTCACGGCGGTGCCTCAGTTCTGTCCGGTGGCGAGGAGGTCGAGAATTTCGGTTTTCAAATCGATAAAGCGGGCGGATGTCACGACCGCCGGTTTGCGCGGACGGTCCAGATGCACAGGCAGCTCGGCGATGATCCGGCCGGGGCGCGGTGACATCACGATGACGCGATCGGAGAGGTAGATCGCCTCGTCGATGTCGTGGGTGACGAAGACAACGGTCTTCTGGAAGTCGTCCCAGAGGTCGAGCAGCCACTCCTGCATGGTGGCGCGGGTCTGGGCATCGAGCTTGCCGAACGGCTCATCGAGGAGGATGACGTCGCGGTTGAACAGGATGGTGCGAAGGAGGGCGGCGCGTTGCCGCATGCCGCCGGAGAGCTGGTCAGGGCGGTGGTTCACGAACTCGCCGAGTCCATATGCCTGCAGCATCGGCAGGGCGATCTCGTTGGCGCGTTTCTTGGAAACGCCGGAGACCTCGAGTCCGATGGTGACGTTGCCGAGTACCGAGCGCCAGGGGAGGAGCAGGTCTTTCTGCAACAGATAGCCGACGTGGCCCTGCTGGCCGACGATCGGGCTGCCGTTGATCGAGATGTCACCCGAGGTCGGCTGGTCGAGTCCGGCGACCGCGTTGAACAGGGTGCTCTTGCCGCAGCCGCTCGGGCCGATGATCGACAGAAACTCGCCGGGCTTCGCGGTGAACGACGCGTCGACGAGGGCGCGCGTTTCGGTTCCGTCGGGCGCCGTGAAGATACGGGTCAGGTTGGTGACCGTCAGGTCGGATTGCTGGGTGCTGTGCGGTACTGGAGCTGTAATCGTCATCTCTCACCTCAGGGTCGTGGGATGAGATAAGTGTGGTGCCGTGACGTTGCCCGCCAATTGCTCGACGGTTTCGCTCGTGTAACTCTTGCAGGCGGGCTAGACAGTTACATGGTTCGTTCTCCGCGTTCAGGCGAGCGACAGATGACCAGCTTTGGCGCACGGCTGTACGCGCGCAGCCGCAGCCGCAGCCGCAGCCGCGACGTCAAGTACTACCAGCGAGCCCTGTTGAATCATTCTTGCGTCATGACATTTCGATGATGGTGGCAGAGCACGGTTTCATGTGTACCAACAAGAACCGGCCAGTCAGACGGATGCCACTCGCAAGAGGCGAGCGTCACGTTCCTGGTGGTCACGAGAACGCGACGAATTGGGGCCTGTCGGTGGAATGTCTCGGGTGGCCACCGATTCTTTGCGCGGGTCCGACCTCGTGAGGGACTGCACCCGCATCGCGTCTTGTCACTTTTTGTAGTCGCTTGGTCATCATCCACAAAGCCGAAGGACCGTGAACCGGTTCAGGATTCGCTAGAATGTTTCTCGTCTCTCTGTTGACAGTCGCGCCGGGCCTCGGGTCTGGCTTGCCGGTTAGATTGCCACAATCGTCTGATGCTATAGCGGATGGAGGAAGATGGTTCCGGCTGTCACATCCGATCGAAGCGACCCAACCAAGGGTGCCGACGTGCCCCGGGCCGTCGGCGTTCGCGATGTTGCGAAGAGGGCCCAGGTCTCGCTGGGAACCGTCTCGAACGTCATCAATACGCCGGATAGCGTGAGGCCGCGCACTCGGGCGCGTGTGGAAAAGGCGATGCGCGAACTCGGCTTTGTCGGCTCGCGTGCTGCCGGTCAGCTGCGTAGCCGGAAGAGCGGCCTCGTCGGCGTGGTTCTGCCCGATGTCGGGAACCCTTATTGGGCGGATGTGCTACGTGGGGTCGAGTCCGTGCTCGAGGAGCACGACCTCACCCTCGTCGTCGGGTCGACCCACCAGGATCCCGCCCGACAGGAACGTCTACTTCGAGCTCTTGCCCAGCAGGGCGTCGACGGATTACTCGTTGCCCCGATCGACGAACTGCGAAATTGGGAGCAGTTCGCAGACCGACGCCTGGGCGTGGTGGCGCTCGAGAATGGTGATGCGCCAGACGCGGGAAGCAGCATCAGCCTCGACAACGTAGATGGAGCTCGCCAGGCGATCACTCACCTCCTAGAGCTCGGACATCGCTCGATCGCCTTCATCAATGGTCCTCGCAATGTTCCTTGGTGTGTCGAGAGGCGCGAGGGCGTTCTGTCCGGGATTCAAACGGCTGGCCTGGAAGCGAGTGACGTGCTCATCGAGGTTGAAGTGTCGGATCTGACTGCGGCGATGGGAATTACGGCGACAGACGAACTGTGGGGTCGATGTGAGCCGACGGCGATCGTGTGTGCCAATGACCTCGTTGCCCTTGGCGCTCTGCTTTCGCTGCAGCGTCGTGGACTGAGGGTGCCAGAAGATGTGTCGTTGGTCGGATACGACGATGTCGAATTCGTCGAGGCATTGCGCCCACCCTTGACGACCGTTCGGCAACCTTCCTTCGAGGTCGGAGTGATCGCCGGGCACATGCTCTTGAGCGGCGCGACCCGTGACAGCGGTGAGCGAGAGCTCCTCACTCCCGCGCTCATCGTGCGCCAGTCGACGGGGCCCGCGCGTTTGCGGTAACGAAGCGCAGGTCCTCAGGTTGACAATGGGCACGAGATGTCGGAAGATCGAACCGGTTCAAAAATGAACCGGTTCACCGCTGGGACGGGCGGTGCTCGGACTGTACCGGAGGTTTTCATGACAAGGACGTCGATTACACGTCGCGAGTACGACGAATGGGTGCGGGAGGCCGCTGCGCTCGGCATGGCGGTTCGTTACCCGATCACCAGCGATATGGTCAACGACTCTGCTGGCATTGTCTTCGGTGCCGACCAGTACGACGCATTCGAGAACGGCCTCTGGTCGCGGGAGCCCTACGAAGCGATGATCATCTTCGAATCGCTGAATGAGCCCGCCGTCGATGGGTTGCCTGCCGGCGCGGCACCATACGCGGACTACTCGGGACTGTGCGACAAACTGATGATCGTCCACCCGGGCAAGTTCTGCCCGCCGCATCACCACGCTCGGAAGACTGAAAGCTACGAGGTCGTCCTCGGCGAGATGGAGGTCTTCTACAGCCCGACCCCGTCCGTTGACCCCGGTGTCGACGTGTTGACGTTCTCGGGGATGCCGGAGGGTGAGGCATGGCCGGATGGTGTCGCCCTGCCGAAGGGACGCGAGAAGTCCTATGAGCAACTGACCAGCTACGTGCGACTGCGCGCTGGTGACCCGAAGTTCGTCATGCATCGTAAGCACCTTCACGCTTTCCGCTGCCCACCCGACTCGGACGTTCCCCTGGTCGTGCGAGAGGTCTCGACCTACAGCCACGAACCGACCGAAGCCGCCGAGAACAACCTTGCCCCGCTCCCCAGCTGGGCCGGCGTGCACGATAACGACTTCGTCTCGGACGCCGCCAATACCGGGCGCCTCCGGACGGCCATCAGCTAGTTCCACTTTCGCAAATCACAACCACCACCACCACAAAAACACAGTCAAAGGAGACATCATGCGTCGACGTTTGAGCCTGCTCGCACTCGTAGCTGTTCCGCTTATCGCATTCACCGGGTGCGCCTCGGGGGCCGACGAAGCAACCTCAGGAGGTCCAGCCACCGAGTTCGTCAAGCAGGATCCGCTTGTCATCGGATACTCGGTCTACGACCTCCAGAACCCCTACTGGCAAGCCTGGTCTGCCGGGGTCAAGGCGGCCGCAGAAGAAAACGGTGCGACCGTGGTCGTCGCGGACCAGAAAAGCTCTCAGCAGGAGCAGGTCTCTGGGAGTCTCGACTTGATCAACCAGGGCATCTCAGCGCTGATCGTCACCCCGGTGCAGCCGTCCGCTCTACCGGCCACGATTGACGCGGCGCACGACGCGCAGATTCCGGTCGTCATCGGCGACATCGGCACCGCCGGTGACTACGATGCATACGTTCTGTCGAACAACTACAACGGTGGAGAGCAGGCGGCGCAGTACCTCGTCGACCTCGCCGGCACCTCGACCGAGTCCAAGAAGGTCGGTGTCATCGAGCTGCACGCAGGCTCGGTCGTCGGCGAGGAGCGGGTCGACGGTTTCAAGGACGCACTGGCCAAGGACACCCGGTTCGAGATCGTCGCGAGCCTGAGCGGCGAAGACACCGTTGACGGTGGCTACGCCGCCGCGCAGGACATGCTTTCGGCAAACCCCGACCTCGACATCATCTACGCGGCGAACGACGCATCCGCGGTAGGGGCACAGCGCGCGCTCGAGACTGCAGGGAAATCAGTCGCCGACGGCTTCACGCTCATTGGGTTCGACGGCAACGACGACGCACTCGGGTTGATCGAGGACGGACTGATGTCGGCCACCATTGCACAGGACCCGTACGGCCAAGGCGAGGCTGCGGTCAAGACTGCACTCGCACTGTTGGACGGCAAGGACCCTGAGTTCTCGGACGCCGACACGAAGACGGTGTTCTTCCCGGTCACGGTCGTCACGAAGGACACCGTGGCTGAGTTCACAGCTGGCCGCGAAAACCGCTAACAGCACCAGCCTGAAGAGAGGACAGCTCATGACTGCCATGCTCGCCGTCGAGAACATCGTGCAGCAATACCCCGGTGTGCGCGCCCTTAAGGGAGTGTCGCTCAGCCTGGACACAGGTCGTGTGCTCGCCCTTGTCGGCGAGAATGGGGCAGGAAAGAGCACTCTCATCAGGATTCTCGCGGGCATCGAACAGCCCGTCGAAGGAAGCCTGCGACTCCGCGGAGAGAGCCTTCGGCTCACGAACTCCGCGGAGTCGCAGGCGGCGGGGATATCGGTGGTGAGTCAAGAATTCCGGCTCGTTCCCGAGCTTTCAATCGCAGACAACATCATGCTCGGCCACGAATTGACGAGCGGAGGAGTGGTCCGCGCCCGAAACACTCGAAACCGGGTTCAGGAACTACTCTCCACCCTCGGTCTTGACCTCAACCCGGACCGACTCGTCAGCTCTCTGACGACGGGCGATCAGCAGATGGTAGAGATCGCAAGAGCGCTCTCCCGTGACTTCGATGTGCTGATCATGGACGAGCCGACCGCGGCGCTCAACCGCGCGGAAATCGGCCGCCTACACGGGATCGTGCGGCGGTTGGCAGCCCAAGGCAAGGCGATCATGTATGTCTCGCATCACCTCGACGAGGTCTTTGACCTTTGCGATGAGGTAGCGGTGCTTCGAGACGGAATTCTGGTGCATCGATCTGAGACCAGCGAGCTCGATGAGCAGGCTCTCGTAGAACACATGCTCGGCCGTAAGCCGCAGACGTTTGAAAGAGCAGTCGACGCAGCGGCAGCCGGGAACGATCCGCGCCTGGTTGTCGACGGGCTGCGCGTCGGAGGTTTCGACGAACCCTTCTCTCTTTCAGTGGGAGCGGGTGAGATCGTTGGCCTCGCCGGCCTTGTCGGATCCGGTCGGGGGGAGCTCACGCGCGCTCTCTTCGGCGACCGTGCAGCGCTCGCTGGACGTATCTCCATCGATGGCGTCCCCGTGCAGGTGAGATCGGTGGCTGCCGCTATCAGTGCCGGGATCTACATGCTGAGCGAGGACCGCAAGAGTGAAGGCATCCTTCCCCATCTCGACGTCACCGAGAACACGATGGTCTCCCGTGACCCCAAGTCGGTGTCCGGGTGGCGTCGGCTGGTACCGTCTCGACGCAGCGAACGGGCGGTCTTCGAGCGGTTGCGGGGCGAATTGAGCATCCGGGTACCTCACGGCGGCCAGCTCATCGGCAACCTCTCCGGAGGCAACCAGCAGAAGGTCCTGCTCGGCCGGGCACTACAGTCCGGATGCCGGGTCCTGCTGCTCAACGAACCCACTCGCGGTGTAGACGTCGGCGCCAAGCTGGAAATCTACCAACTGATACGACGTTTGGCGGCACAAGGTGTCGCTGTGATCGTGTCGAGCTCAGATGCCCCCGAACTCGCCGCAATCTCTGACCGCTGCCTTGTGTACCTTGCCGGGCGGCAGACCGCAGAGCTCGCCGGACCGGACATCACCGAGGACAACATCGTCGGCGCTTCTGTAGGACAGGTCGCCGTTGGAGGAACGCATGGTTGACACATCCCAGGCCCAGCTGGACGCTGTCGCGTCGATCGAGCACGAGCGCGAGGAATCCGCCCGTCGTGGTGCCCGCGCGGCCCGGCGGCAGAGCCTGCTGCAGAAGCTTGGCATCATCATCCCCTTCGCGCTGGTGCTCGTGGCCGGGATCATTCTCGTGCCGAGCTTTCTGAGCGCCTCAAACATTACGAACATGCTCGTCAACGGCGCGATTCTCGCCATCACGGCTTACGGCATGACCATGGTGATCGCGTTGCGCGGTATCGACCTCTCCGTCGGCTCCACTCAGGCCGTTGCGGCCTGTGTGGCTGCGGTGTCCGTCAATGCCTGGGGCCTTGTGCCAGGCATTCTCGCCGGCATTGCCGCGGCGATCGCCCTCGGACTGCTCAACGGCGTGATCGTGACGAAGTTCCGGGTCCCCGCGTTCATCGCAACCCTCGCCACCTTGGGGATCTACCGAGGGGTGGCTCTGCTCTTCACCGATGGCGCCCCCGTCATGATCACCGACACCGCGTTTCGTTCCATCGCGACGTCGTCACTGTTCGGTATCCCGGTCCCCTTCGTTCTCTCTGTGCTCGTCGGAGCCGGGTTCTGGTTCGTTCTGGAGAAGATGCGTTTCGGTAAGCACCTCGTCGCCGTTGGCGGCAGCCCCGAATCCGCCACCGACAGCGGCATCAACGTCAAGCGCATCCAGCTCATCGCCTACGTCGCCGCCGGAGCCACCGCCGGTCTCGCCGGAGTTCTCCTGGCCAGCCAACTCGGCAGCGTCAACGGCTCGCTGAGCACCGGTCTCGAACTGCAGGCAATCGCCGTGGTCGTCCTCGGAGGTACGAGCATGGCCGGCGGACGAGGCAATATCGTTGGCACGTTCCTGGCGTCGCTGTTGCTGGCAATGATCAACGCCGGTCTGAACCTGCTGAACGTCCCCTCGTTCTACCAGTACATCGCGCTCGGCGTCCTCCTGGTCTTCGCGCTCAGCGTCGACAGCGCGCAGCGAGCGGCCGTTCGTCGCGTCTTTGAAGGGAGAGTGGCGTGACCACTACATCAGCCATCACCGAACCTGAGGCCACACGGACGGCGCCCACGTCGTCGGTGACCTCAACCATCCTCAGTTTTCTCTCGCACCAGTACCTCGTCGTTGTCGTCGCCGTCGCATTCATCGTCGTCGGACTGATCAAGCCGTCGTTCTTCGGCGCGGGCAACGTTCAGAACATCCTGTTCGAAACCGCCTTCGTCGGAATTGCAGCATGCGGGATGGTCCTGCTCATCACTGCCGGTCTGCTCGACCTCTCGGTCGCCGGCGTCATCGCTGTCAGCGCTATCGCCGTTGGCATGGTCCTGCCATACACCAACATCGGACTAGCGATCCTTCTCGCAGTGGTGATCGGTGCGATCCTCGGCCTGCTCAATGGGCTACTGGTTACGTACGTCAAGATTGCGCCGTTCATCGCGACGCTCGGCACGCTCTACCTGTTTCTTGGTGCCTCCTTCATCTGGACTGGAGGAAACGTTGTCACCGTCACGTCGTCGAACTTTCGCGCGCTGACGACCGACTCCATCGGCTTTCTGCCGTACCCGTTCCTCACACTCATCGTGCTCGCGCTGCTGACGTACTCTTTGCTGTACCGCACATCGTTCGGTCGCACGCTGCGTGCAATGGGATCAAACCAGCGCGCCGCGGAACTGGCCGGTATGCGAGTGAATCAAAGCAAGGTGGTCGTATTCATGGTCGCTGGTGCCTGCTTCGCCCTCGCCGGCGTGTTCATGGCTGGCAGACTGTCATCCGCTGAAGCAAACATGGCCACCGGCATCGAAATGGGCGTCATCGCCGCTGTGGTTGTCGGAGGCACGTCGTTACGGGGAGGACGAGGAACTGTCTTCGGAACCGTCATCGGCGCGATGCTGTTCGCCGTCCTGTCCAAGTCACTGAACATGCTGGGCGTCTCCTCCTACTGGCAGTACATCGTCACCGGCGCCGTGCTCGTTATCGCCGTCGCGGTAGGCGCTCGGCGCCGGTCCGCCGCCGAGGTTCGAGGTGCCGGATGATGCGCCCCTCCTCGTTCCCCGTCGCATGCGAGCACGTCCGGCGACGCGTCGGCAGCCCCACCCAGCTGGTTCGGGTCGATCGCGCAGAGCTCACTGAGGGGCCGGGTGCCGGTTCTCCTGTTCTTATCGTGCGCAACCCCGAAGGTATCTCGTTCGAGGTGCTTCTGGACCGGGCGATGGACATTGGGTGGGCCGATGCTCTGAACATGCCGTTGGCGTGGAGTGCTCAACGCGGCCGGGTCGCGTCGACTCGCTACGATGCTGCCGGCGCCAACTGGACGCGCACCTTCGGCGGAGGGCTGATCACCACGTGTGGGCTCGCATCCACCGGAATGCCCTCTACCGTCGACGGGTCCGAGTACGGCCTCCATGGTCGGATCGGCCACACTCCTGCGGAGAACGTGACGTGGCGATTCGGCGCCGACGATTCCGGACCACTGATCGAAATCACCGGGGACGTAATTGAAGCAGCCCTGGGCGAGCCGACCTTGCGACTGACGCGCACCATCCGCGCCTGGTGCGATCGCCCGGTCATCGAGATGCACGACGTCGTCACCAACGACGGATTCGTCGATGCCGGGCATATGTACCGTCACCACATCAACCTCGGGTACCCACTCATTGATGCGGGGTCCTCGGTGTCGACGGACGCCGTCGCTCTAGCGCGCCGTGGGGGAGGCGCAGCCGATCCGCTCCACACGATGCGCATGGACGTCGCGGAGCAGGTCGTCGACGAAAGCGTCACCTATGCACGGAGTGGCCCGACCGGGGCGCTGACCCTCACTGCTCCTCACCGCGGTGTCGCCTTCGCGATTGAATGGACCGCTGACACGTTTCCGCTACTCTTGGCGTGGCGGGATCCCAGCCCTGGAATCAACGTCCTCGGAATCGAACCGTCGACCTCACGTGACGAAGGGCGGGCGGAAGCACGCCAAACCGGGGAACTCATCACGCTCGCACCGGGCGAGACTCGCACGTACCGCACCCGCATGTCACTTCTCCCGATTGTCGCCCATGCGGATCCGAATATCGACGATGTATAGGGACAGAACATGAACGAAACACATGCCCACGACGCGATAGCGTCAGGACGCACCGCACTCGGGATCGAGTTCGGTTCCACCCGCATCAAGGTCTGCTTGGTCGACGCCGAGAATCCGGCGACCGTTTTTGCGGTGGGAAGCCACGACTGGGAGAACCAATTCGTCGACCGCCTCTGGACGTATTCGCTCGAAGCGGTGTGGGAGGGCGTACAGGACGCCTACCGCAACCTCGTTGCTGACGCCGACCGTCGTTACGGTATCCGCCCGGCGACGTTCGGGGCGATCGGCGTTTCAGGCATGATGCACGGGTACCTTGCCTTCGACGCGGAGGAGAACCAGCTGGTGCCGTTCCGCACCTGGCGCAACACGAACACCGCTTCGGCGGCGGCAGAACTGACGGAGAAATTCGGGGTCAACATCCCACTACGTTGGTCGATCGCGCACCTGCACCAGGCCGTCGTCGACAATGAGCCGCACGTCAGTCAGCTGAACTTCTTCACCACCCTTGCGGGGTACGTTCATTGGAAGCTCACCGGCCGGAAGGTCATCGGTGTCGGGGATGCCTCTGGCATGGTTCCGATAGACCCGGCCACTCGAGACTACGACGCGACCATAGTCGGGCTGTACAACGAGCTCGTCGCAGGCAAGAGCATCCCCCCGCTCGCGCACTTGTTGCCCACGGTGCTGCCTGCCGGGGCAGCCGCTGGTAACCTCACCGCGGACGGTGCAGCGTTGCTCGACCCGACGGGCTTGCTCAAGCCGGGCGTCCCGTTCTGCCCACCCGAAGGCGACGCAGGGACAGGTATGGTCGCCACGAACGCGGTCGCGCCCCGCACGGGAAATGTCAGTGCGGGCACGAGCATCTTCGCGATGGTTGTGCTCGAGAACCCGCTGACAAACGTCCATCACGAGATCGACCTCGTTACGACACCGGCAGGCGACCCGGTCGCCATGGTCCACTGCAATAACGGCGCCAGCGAGCTCGCTGCATGGGTGAGCCTGTTTGCCCGCTTCGCCGAGGCATCCGGTTCCACGGTCGACAGCGACTCCGTTTACGAAACGCTGTTTCGTGAAGCACTTGACGGCGAGGCGGATGCGGGCGGCCTGCTTGCATACAATCACCTCGCCGGAGAGCCGATCGTCGGGCTTTCCGAGGGCCGCCCTCTCTTCGTTCGCACACCCGACAGCCGTTTCACGCTGGCGAATGTGATGCGCGCCCAGCTGTACGGAGTGTTCGGGACGCTGGCGCTCGGCATGCAGATACTCGCCGACGAAGGAGCAGAACTAGACCAGATGTTCGCACACGGAGGCATGTTCCGCACCGCGGGCGTCGCTCAGCGGTTCCTGGCGGTTGCGCTGAATGCCCCGGTGAGCGTGGCCGAGACTGCGTCGGAGGGCGGTCCGTGGGGGATGGCTGTGCTCGCGGCATACCTGCGGCACGCCGACACGCTCCTCGACGACTACCTGACCGATCACGTTTTTGCCGGAGCAACCCTCCACGCCACCACGCCTGACCCCGCCGAAGTCGTCGGCTTCGCGCGCTACCTCGAGCGGTATCGCTCCGGTCTGGACGTCGAGCGGGCTGCCGTCGAATCCCTCGTCTGAAACCAGCCCAAGGAGCTACTGATGACCAACGCTCTCATCACCACAACCATCCAGGAAACGATCGACCGCATCCGGCTTGAGGTCACCGATCTGCACTCAGAGCTGGTGCGATACGGACTGGTGGCCTGGACCGGCGGGAACGTCTCTGGCCGAGTGCCCGGCGCGGACCTGTTCGTGATCAAGCCGTCGGGAGTGTCCTACGACGACCTCACGCCGGAGAAGATGGTCCTCTGCCGCCTGGACGGCACCGTCGTCACGGGCACGGCGGGCTCCGATCGCTCTCCCTCCAGCGATACCGCAGCCCATGCCTACGTCTACCGTTCGATGCCTGAGGTTGGCGGCGTCGTGCATACGCACTCGCCGTATGCCGTGGCATGGGCGGCCGTGGGCGAGCCCATCCCGTGCGTCACCACGGCAATGGCGGATGAATTCGGCGGCGCCATCCCGATCGGCCCGTTCTCGATCATCGGCGACGACTCCATCGGGCAAGGCATCGTTGAGACCCTGCGTGGACACCGCTCTCGCGCCGTGCTAATGCAGAACCATGGTCCGTTCACCATAGGTAAGGATGCGCGGGACGCGGTAAAGGCCGCCGTCATGGTGGAAGATGTGGCTCGTAGCGTCGCCTTCGCCCGGCAGATTGGCACTCCTATACCTATTGCCCAACCCATGATCGACTCTCTCTTCGATCGGTACCAGAATGTTTACGGCCAGAACCCGGCAGAGTCACAGTTCATCATCGCCCAGCCAGAGGACCAGTAGCAGAAGCCCCTGATCAGCAAGTGGGTGGTGCGAATCCAGGCAGGGCGGAGAACAGATATCTTGAGCCGATTGCGTCACAGTGGTGGCGATGGCTGCTGATTCGCGCGCGAGTGCCGAGGACACGTCGCCGTCGACCTTCGTCCAGCTCGCGTTGCCGACCGAGACGCGCCTGGGCAATCGTGTTCAGCACGAGTGACGGGTCGTGCACCGGCGAGAAGTCGACCAAGTGCACTCCGTCCGGAAACGCGTCGCTCACGCGCCGGCACGGGCAGCCGGGCCCGCTCTGCACGGCCCCGAATCCCGCTTTCCGGTCGCTCCTCCTGTTAAATGAACCGAGCGCAGCGTCCACCCCATCGGCGGTGAAACCCGCGATCACGTCCCGGGTCAGCGCCGTAGCCCGGAATCAGGCATCTAATTCCCCTTGACTATCGCAAGCGGTGTCTATACACCTGCGTATGAGTTCGCTTCTCACGTAAGGACATCCCCGATGAGCGTGACATCAGCCTATGCCGGTCCTGGAACACCCAACCCCGAGCCTGATCCGCCCTTGGCAGAACGGTCTTCCCGCGCGCGGAAAGTTCTCCGTGCTGGTGGCGTCGCTGTTCTCATCGCAGTCCTTCTGGTCCTCGCCTCCACCGTCACCAACGCCGTCCTCGATCAGAACGAGCGCGCGAACACCGTCGCCTATGGCGAACGTGTCGAGGTCGCCGGCGGCTCCTTGAACGTCTACCGACACGGTGACACCGGCCCGACCATCGTGATGCTGGGCGGATACGGCACCGCTGCCCCGGCGATCGATTATGCTCCGCTGATCCGCGAGATGGACGGTTTCCGGACCGTCGTCGTCGAAGGCTTCGGCTACGGCTACAGCGACCTCGAAGCGCCGCCCCGCACGGTCGAAAACATCAGTACTGAGCTGCATCAAGCTTTGAAGCAGGCGCGGGTGGAGAAACCGTACGTCCTGCTCGGTCATTCCATCGCCGGGATCTACGAGCTCGACTACGCAAACCGCTACCGTAGTGAAGTTGCCGCCGTGATCGGCATCGACGCCTCAGTACCCGGACAGATCAACGGCCTGGCCGGGCAGGGGAGTCCCCTGAACCGATTGGTGTCGGCGACGGGCTTGCTCCGGGTGGTCTCGGCTGTAGCTCCGTCATTGGTCGAGCCGGACGGGGATTCCTACACCGCACAGGAGCGCGAGCAGATCCGGCTGATGACGAACTGGAACTGGGCGAACCCCGCCCTGCTCGACGAGGCGAACCACGCGGAGGCGAATTTCGAGGCGGTTCAGGATATGTCCTTTCCGTCCGACCTGCCGGTGCTGTCCTTCATCAAGAAGGAGGGCAGCCAGGCGCGATGGAAGGAACTTCATCAGGCTCAGCTGGCGAATCTCAAGCGCGGAGAGTTGATCGAGCTTGACGGCGGTCACTATCCCCATTGGACACAGTCCGAAGCCCTGGCCGAGCACATCAGCGACTTCCTCGCCTCTGCCGCGGTCGGCCCCTGAACCGTGATGGCGTCGCCAGCAGGTAGAACCATGGCACAGAAGAAGACATCCTCTACTGATCATGGAATTGGTGCAGTGCAAGACGTTGTCGGCGATCATGAGAAGAGAGGCCGCCCTCTCCCGGACCGAGTTCTCGGGATCGTCGCAAAACGCATCGGTTCTGCGGGTCACGCGAGGTCCATTCAGCGCAGTTGTTCGCCGACGGCGCGAACGACACGGGCGGGTGATCCGACGGCGATGGCCCCGAGGCAATCAGAGTACTCGAGCAGATCGGCTCAGCCGTGGCACGGCTGTCGGTTGGCGATACCGTGGTGGTTCCGTTCGCCTGATCAGACAACACCTGCGCCTTCTGTCGCGACGGGATCACGACGTCCTGCGTGCGCGGAGGTTTTACGACGGGTCACCGTCGGCCACGCAGGCCGACAAGCTGGGCCATTCTGGTGATCATGATCGCGCTCCTCGCCATCCTGATCGGCCTCGCAAGCTCGCAAGCTCGCAAGCTCGCAGCCCCGTTGCTGATCGGCATCATCGTACTTCCCATCGAGAACGTTCTCGTCCTCCTGGTGCAGACCGGCCGGGAATCGAGTCGATGCCGTGGCGGATCACCCTCGCGGTTGTCGGCGCCGTGCTGCTCAGCATCGCCGTCACCTATGAACGTCGGGCAGGTGAAGAGAACAGCATCACTGACCGGCTACGAGACCGACGCTGGGTAAACCTAAGGTCCGCGGAGACGGCGTTCGGCCGAGACAGCAGAGGCGATCGGATGAAGTCGAAGCACGATACGTGACCCGGGCAACGATCACCGTACCCGTAGGCGCACCCCTGAGCTCTTCAGCTCGAGATTT
>NZ_JAODMP010000101.1 GCF_025464835.1 Mycetocola sp.
CTCGCGTCTGCTCTTCTCCTCGCGGTGGGACCCGGCTCGATTTCCCGCGGCCTACGGCGTCATTGAGCCGGACAGCCTGGCCCCAGCGGTGTTCATGTGGACGGCCATGGCAGACGCTGCGGCATCCGGATCCCGCGACGCGATCGCTGCGTACACCGCGGTGTGTTCGTCAATCGCCGCGTTGGCCTCCTCGGGCTGCTGCACAGCGCGGTCTACCCAGACCCTCAGGAGCGACCGGATGCTGGACAGCAGGTCCAGGAGCACCGTGTTGTCGATGCTGCGGGCTAGTTCGGCGTGGAACTGCAAGTCGGCCTCGACGAACGCCTTCAGGTTGGTTGCATTCGCCCGCATCTCTTCTACGTGCCGGCCAAGGCGTTCGAGCGCTTCGTCGCTGATGCGTGAGGCGGCGAGCCGAGCGGCGTAGATCTCGAGCGCTCCACGCACCTCGATGAGTTCGATCGTGCGGGGAGCACCGATCATGAGTCCCCAGCTGAGCGTCTGGGGGAGCAGTTCGCTGGTGGCGCCGCGCAAATACGTACCGGAGCCGGGCCGGACCTCGACGATCCCGAGGATCTCAAGAGCGGCGAGGGCCTCCCGCACGGCCGAGCGCCCGACACCCAGCGTGGTCGCGAGCTGACGCTCAGGGGGGAGTCGCGTACCCGGCTCGATGTCGCCCCGGGTGAAAATTTCCAGCAGGCGCTTCGCCACGGCGGATACCGGTGTTCCGCCGGCCAAACTACCGATCGACGCGGCGATCCCAGCGGACGAATCATTCGGGTATGCCGGCATGACTTAAAGCTACTGGATGGCCCGCTGCAACACTCCTGTTTAGTCCAGGTAGGTCAACCGGTTGACTTGAGTATTGGTCAACCGGTTGACATGCTCCCGAAAGTCTTGAATACTCGATGTCGCAACCGCCGCGAACATCGGGCCGGGCGAATGTGCAGTTCCGTGCCATGACGAAGGAGTTACTGTGGCTTCCACCACACCGACATCCCGGCCGCAATCAGCGGTGGAGAAGTCGGCGATCACAAAGGTCACCATCCGCCTCGTGCCGTTCGTGTCCTTCATGTTCTTCATCAACTACCTCGACAGAACCGCGATCGGATTCGCCGCTCCCAACGGGATGAACGAAGACCTGGCCCTGTCAGCGGCCCAGTTCGGCTTCGCATCCGGCGTCTTCTTCATCGGCTATATCCTGCTTGAGGTACCGTCGAACCTCGCCCTGCACCGATTCGGCGCCCGCAAGTGGCTCGCCCGGATCATGGTCAGCTGGGGGATCGTGGCCCTGCTCTTCACCTGGGTGCAAAACTTCGAACAGCTCGTCGCCCTGCGATTCCTGCTCGGTGTCGCCGAAGCCGGTTTCTTCCCTGGGGCGATCCTGTTCCTCAGCCTCTGGGTCCCTGCGGCGCACCGCTCCAAGATCCTCGCCCTGTTCTATCTGGTTCAACCACTCACCACCGTCATCGGCGCACCGCTCGCCGCCATCCTCGTCGTTCAGGGTGAACGGCTCGGGATTGAAGGCTGGCGCTTCATGTTCCTCGGAGTGGCCGTGCCCGCCATCATCATCGGTATCGTCGCCTTCTTCTACCTCAAGGATCGACCCGCCGACGCGAAGTGGCTCACCACCGAAGAACAGGTCTGGCTCACCGGTGCCCTCGAGACCGAGCGCAAGCACACGGAGAAGACGCACGGACAGGGCCGTATCCGCGACGCGTTCAAAAGCGGTCGGGTCTCGCGCGCCAGAATGACCCAGCCTGGGACCGTCGACGAAGTCGACGCCCAGGCTCTGGCGCAGTAACCGTCGTGGGGTGGCGGCTCGCCGGCCGCCCCACCTCCTCACCGTTCTTTTCATCCTTCTTATTTTTCGGAGCACTCGCACATGACTCGTCTGTTCAATGACCCGGTCGCCTTCGCCGACGAGATGATCGACGGGTTCGTCGCCGCAAACGCGTCTCAAGTTCGCCGTGTTCCCGGCGGAGTGATCCGGAGTACCGTCTCGAAGCCCGGGTCCGTCGCTGTGGTCATCGGCGGCGGGTCGGGGCACTATCCGGCGTTCGGCGGTCTGGTCGGCCAGGGTCTGGCCCACGGCGCCGCGATGGGGAACCTCTTCGCATCGCCGTCTGCCCAGCAGGTGCACTCCGTTGGTGCGGCCGCCCACCTTGGTGGTGGTGTGGTGTTCAGCTATGGCAACTATGCCGGAGACGTCCTGCACTTCAACCAGGCCCAGGACCGCCTCCGTGAGGAAGGCATCGACTGCCGGACCGTCGTCGTCACCGACGACATCGCAAGCGCCTCGGTCGCCGAGAAACACAAACGCCGGGGGATCGCCGGCGACCTCACCGTGTTCAAGGTCGCCGCTGCGGCCTCTGAGGCCGGCTACTCCCTCGATGAGGTCGTCCGCGTTGCGGTGCTCGCGAACGAGCGCACCCGCTCGTTCGGCGTTGCCTTCTCCGGCTGCACCTTGCCTGGGGCTGCAGCCCCGCTGTTCACCGTGCCTGAGGGCCGGATGGGCGTCGGTATCGGCATCCACGGTGAGCCGGGCATCGGCGAGACCGACGTGCCCACCGCCGACGGCCTTGCCGATCTCTTCGTCTCGACACTGCTCGCCGAACTTCCGGAGGGCGTCGAAGCCGCGAACGGCCAGCGGGCCGGGGTCATTCTCAACGGCCTCGGGTCGGTCAAGTATGAAGAGCTTTTCGTTGTCTACCGCCGGGTTGCAGAACTGCTCGGCGAAGCAGGCGTCACGGTCATCGACCCTGAGGTCGGCGAACTCGTGACGAGTTTCGACATGGCCGGAGCGTCCCTGACGCTCTTCTGGCTCGACGACGAGCTCGAGACCTTCTGGCGCGCCCCCGCCGACACTCCCGCCTACCGCAAGGGCTCGGTGGCCGCAGCTGAGCAGGCCCAGGTCGCCGACATCGCTGAGAGCGTCGACGAGATCCCTCACGCCAGCTCCGAGTCGCATGCTGCCGCCCGGATCGCCTTCGCCGCCATCGATGCCATCGCCGACGTCGTCGGCGCGAACGTCGACGAACTCGGCCGGATCGACGCGGTCGCCGGTGACGGCGACCACGGGATCGGTATGCAGCGCGGCTCACAGGCAGCGAAGGCGGCAGCACGAGACGCCCTCGAGCGCGGCGCCGGCGCCGAGACCCTGCTGACGCGTGCCGCCGACGCCTGGTCGGACCGTGCGGGAGGAACCTCGGGGGCACTCTGGGGATCCGCACTCACCGCTGTCGCGCGCGCACTCGGAAACTCCGCTGCCCCGACCGGTGCCGCCGTTGCGAAAGGCGTCCAGGCTGCGAAGGACAGCATCCTGACGTTCGGCGCAGTTCCGGGGGACAAGACCATGGTCGACTCGCTTGTCCCGTTCGCCGACACGCTGTCGCGCGAAATCGCCGGGGGAGTGCGGCTCGCAGCCGCGTGGGCGATCGCCGCCGACGCATGCAGCGCCGCCGCCGCAGCGACTTCCGACCTGCTACCGCGGATGGGCAGGGCCCGTCCCCACGCCGAGAAGTCGCTCGGCACCCCGGACGCCGGAGCGCACTCGCTCGCGCTGATCGTCCAGAAACTCGCAACCGTACTCAAGGAACAGGAAAAGTAATGGACAGGCTTCGCATCGTCATCGGATCGGATGACGCCGGTTTTGACTACAAGGAAATCCTCAAGAAGGACCTCCTCGCCAGTGACCTGGTTGAGAGCGTCACGGATGTGGGCGTGGACGTGAACAGCCACACCCCGTACCCGCGCGTCGGCGTCGCGGTCGGCGAAGCCATCGCCGCGGGTGAGGCGGACCGCGGGCTCCTGGTCTGCGGCACCGGAATGGGTGTCGCGATGGCTGCTGGCAAGGTCAAGGGCGTTCGGGCATCCGTCGCCCATGACAGCTTCTCCGTCGAGCGTCTCGTTCTGTCGAACAACGCGCAAGTGCTCGCCCTGGGCCAGCGCGTCATCGGGGCGGAACTCGCCCGGAGGCTTGTACGCGAATGGCTCACATACCGCTTCGACGAGAACTCGGCGAGTGCCGAGAAGGTTGCCGTGCTCGACACCTACGAATCGACCGGCAGCTGCTGATGTCACCTGTCGTCGTCGGAGTGAGCCTGAAGATGTACTTCGGCCACGTGCGTGCCCGGGACTGGTTCGCTTCCGTCGCCCGGATCGCTCGTGAAAACGAGTCCGTGACGAGCGGCGCGGTCCAACTGTTCGTCATCCCCAGCTTCGTCTCCATTCCCGCGGCGATCGATGCGCTGACGGGCACCCCGGTGACCGTCGGAGCCCAGGACCTGTTCTGGGAAGACCAGGGCGCGTACACCGGCGAGGTCTCCGGCGCTGAACTCGCCGAACTCGGTGTCGGCGTGGTCGAGGTCGGGCATGCCGAGCGCCGACGGCTCTTCGGCGAGACCGACGCAATCGTTGCGGCCAAGACGGCTGCTGCCCTGCGCAACGGCATCGCCCCTGTGCTTTGCATCGGCGAGACTCTCCGCAGCGAACCCCGTGTCGCGGCCGCCGAGGTCGAGCAGCAGCTCATGTCCGCGCTCGACGGCGCACCCGCTGGCCGCGTTCTCGTCGCGTACGAACCGGTCTGGGCGATCGGTGCTGCCAAACCAGCCGGAACCGACCACATCCGTGCCGTGTGCGCCCGGTTGCGCGGCGTGATCACATCACTCGACGGCCGCGACGGCAGTTCGGTGATCTATGGGGGAAGCGCAGGACCAGGACTCCTGACTGCGCTCGGTTCCGATGTCGACGGCCTCTTTCTCGGTCGTTTCGCACACGACCCGGCCGCACTGGCATCCGTTCTCACCGAGGCATCCGTGCTCGCGCGATCGGCGGTACGCGCATGATCGGGCTTGGAACCTACGCATTCTTCTGGCAGCATTCCGATCGTGTTCCCGAACCGCTGAGCCTGACCGGCGCGTTCGAGCGGACCAGGGAACTCGGCGTCGAACTCTTCCAGATCTGCGACTACGCACCGCTCCTCACCATGTCGCACGCCGAACTCGCCGCTGCCGCCGCCGAAGCACAGGGCCTCGGGCTCACGATCGAACTCGGCACCAAGGGAATCCAGCCCGCCCACCTGACGGACTTCCTGCGCCTGGCCGACGTGTTCGACGCGACGCTTCTCCGGAGCATGGTCTATTCACCAGACTTCCGCCCGAGCCTCGACGAGGCGGCGCGGATACTCGACGGCATCCTGCCCTCGTTCGAAGCAGCAGGCGTCACCCTCGCGCTTGAGACGTACGAGCAGGTGCCCACAGCCGATCTCGTCGGGCTCATCCAGAAGGTCAGCAGCGACCGGCTCGGCATATGCCTCGACCCGGCGAACGTCGTCGCCGGACTGGAACTGCCGAAGGATGCCGTGGACCGGTGCGCACCGGATACCCGCAACATCCACGTCAAGGATTTTGCCTTCGCGCGGCAGGACGGCTGGGTCGGGTTCACCTACAGCGGCGCCCCGATGGGCGAGGGGCTGCATGACTACTCCCACCTGGTTGATGTCGTGCGGCCCGATGAGCGCGGCATCAACGAGATCGTCGAACACTGGTTGCCGTGGCAGGGCGACCCCGAGACCACCGTCCAGGCAGAGATCGCCTGGACGGCCAACACCCTGGACTACCTATGGAGAAACCGATGACCACCACACAGGACACCCCCACCATCGCCGTGATCGGCGCCGGAGGAAAGATGGGGACGCGCGTCTCCGACAACCTCGCAAAGACCGACCACGTCGTCTTCTACAGCGAGAACTCGCCCGTCGGCCAGGACCGCGTCCGCGCGGCAGGCCGGGAGCTCACCGAGACCGCCGACGCCATCGCCGACGCCGACATCATCGTGCTGGCCGTGCCCGACCTCGCACTCGGCCCGGTCACCGCCGAGATCGTTCCCCAGCTGAAGTCGGGCGCGATCGTGCTCACGCTCGATCCCGCCGCCGCGTACGCCGGGTTGCTCACCACGCGCGAAGACGTCATCCAGGCCGTAGCGCACCCCTGCCACCCGTCGATCTTCCTGCAGCGCACCACGCCTGAGGAGTACGCCGACACGTTCGGTGGCATCGCTGCGCCGCAGGATGCCATCGCCGCGATCGAGTCCGACGACCCGGCCAAGAAGGCCATCGTCGAGGCCACCGTCCGTGCCATCTACGCACCCGTCGTCGACGTGCACTGGGTCACGATCAAGCAGCTCGCCCAGTTGGAGCCCACCCTCGTCGAGACGATCGCCTGCATGATCGGCGCGCTCCTCAAGGAGGCCCTCGACGAGGCCGTTAACACCATGGGCGTACCGGAGCCGGCCGCGCGGTCGATACTGCTCGGGCACACCCAGGTGGCTCTCGCCAATGGGCTTCGCGGTGATAACCCGTTCAGCGACGCCTGCCTCATCGCCATGGACTACGGCAAGGACTCGATTATCAAGGAGGACTGGAAGAAGGTCTTCCGCGATGAGGAGCTCGACAAGAACCTTGCCCGGATGCTCCACCTCGACAGAATCGAGCGCTAAGCCGCGGCTAAACGGTGGGGGAGTCCTCTTCGCCGGTCTGGTGAACAGGTTCCTTTTCCGTCGTGCGAGGAGCGGCGGTGTTTGGCTCAGGCGCCCAAGGCGAGGATCGTTGGTGGAGTGTCATTCGGTCCGCATCGGGCACGCTGAAGCAAGTTCAGATCCGGGTGGCACGCAGAAGGCGCAAGCGAAGAGAACGGCTAGTGAACCGCTCATGTTTCGCAACCGGCACGCGCGAACATCCCCGCTCCTCGCCTCTCGCTTCATGCCGCGCCGTTGGGAGGGCACGGCTGGAATCCGAGACTCGATCTGAAAACCGAATAGCTGTAAGGTTTTTGTAGCGTTTTGCTTATCTCAATGGAGAGCCATGCCCCAGTCATCCCCCGTCGTCGCTGCCCTCTGGGCCGAAGGCCGCGGTCGTCCCGCGTTCCTTGCCACCGGAACGCCCTCGCTCTCCTGGCGCGTCGAGACCGACCAGCCCGACTGGGAACAGGACGGCTACCGGATCGAGCGCCGCAGCGCCGGCGGAATAACGAGTGCTGAGGAGCAGTCCGCGAACTCGCAGCACGTGGCCTGGCCTTTCGAGCCGCTCCGCGCCTACGAGTCCGTCGACATCCGGGTGCAGGTCAGCGGCGCCAGCGCGACCGACACCGAGCCGGTCCCGGCCAACGCCGAACCGGGCGAGTGGGTGACCCTGCGCACCGGCCCACTCGCGCCGGCCGACTGGGCGGCATCCTTCATCGCCGCCGAGGCTGAGGATGCTCCGGTCGACGACGGCCAGAGGACATCGCTGTTCCGCCACACCTTCACCCCGCGGGCCGAGGTGGCGACCGCCATCCTTTCGGTGACCGCGCACGGCATCTACGAGACGGTCCTCAACGGCACGACCGTGGGCGACGAAGTCCTCACACCCGGCTGGACGAGCTACGAGGCGCGCCTGACCGTGCAGAGTTTCGACGTGACCGACAGTATCCGGACCGGCCCGAACGTGCTCGGCGCCACCGTTGCGGACGGCTGGTACGGGGAGCGGTTCGGCTTCGACGGCAACTTCGCCCGCAGCTACGCCGGACCGCGCGCGCTCTCCGCACAGTTGCGCATCTCCTACACCGACGGCACGAGCGAAATCGTCGCGACGGATGCAACGTGGACCGCGAGCCTGAACAGCCCGGTCCTCAGCGCGGGCATCTACCAAGGCGAGCACTACGACGCCCGGCTCGAGACTGCGGCGTTCGCCGACCCGGACGTCGAATTGGCGGACGCCGTGCCCGCCACGGTTCTCGACGCGGATGCTTCGCGCCTGACAGCGTCGTTCGCCCCGCCGGTGCGCCGGATCGAGAGCGTCGCTGCCCGCGAGATCGTCACGACGCCGTCGGGCAGGACGATCGTGGATTTCGGTCAGAACCTCGTCGGGTGGCTGGAGCTGCGCATCGATGCGCCTGCTGGTCACACCGTCACGCTCCGTCACGCCGAGGTGCTCGAGAACGGCGAACTCGGCGTGCGTCCGCTGCGTTTTGCGAAAGCGACCGACTCGTTCACGGGTGACGGGCACGGCATCCGCACCTGGAGTCCCCGGTTCACCTTTCACGGGTTTCGATACGCCGAGATCGAGAACTGGCCCGGCGAGCTCACCCTCGACGCCGTCACGGCTGTCGTGGTGCACAACGACATGGTGCGCACCGGCACGCTCGAAACGAGCAACCCCCAGCTCAATCAGCTGCACTCGAACGTGCTGTGGGGAATGCGCGGCAACTTTCTCAGCCTGCCCACTGACTGCCCGCAACGTGACGAGCGTCTCGGCTGGACCGGCGACATCCAGGTGTTCGCCCCGACCGCGAGTTACCTCTACGACGTGTCCGGCTTCCTCGGCTCCTGGCTGTGCGACGTCGACATCGACCAGCAGCGGGCCGGAGGCGTCGTGCCGTTCGTGGTTCCGAACCCGCTGCCGATGCCGCCCATCGCCGCCGCCGCGTGGGGGGATGCCGCCACGCTCGTTCCCGACACCCTGTTCACCCGGTTCGGTGATACTGCTGCTCTCGAGCGGCAGTACGGGAGCATGCGGTCCTGGGTCGAGACCGTGGCCGCGCTCGCCGGCGGCAACCACCTCTGGACGGGCGGATTCCAGTTCGGCGACTGGCTCGACCCCAGCGCTCCGCCGGAGAACCCGGCCCAGGCGAAGACCGACTCCGACATCGTCGCGACGGCGTACTACTTCCACTCGACCGCACGGCTGGCCGCCGCTGCGGATGTGCTCGGCCACGGGGCCGACGCCCGCCACTACGGAGAGCTGGCCGAGAGCATCCGCACCGCGTTCCTTCGCGAGTATGTGACGCCGGCCGGGCGCATGGTGTCTGACGCTCACACGGCATATTCGATCGCGCTTTCCTTCCGCCTTCTCACCGAGCCCGACATGGTCGCCCTCGCCGGCGCCCGCCTCGCCGAACTCGTTCGTGCTCACGGGTACCGCATCGGTACCGGTTTCGTCGGAACCCCGCTCATCGCCGACGCACTGTGTCTCGGCGGGCAGAGCGACGTGGCCTACCGGCTGCTGCTCGAGGAGGGATGCCCCTCGTGGCTGTACCCGATCTCGATGGGCGCGACAACGATCTGGGAACGCTGGGACTCGATGCTGCCGGACGGCACCATCAACCCCGGCGAGATGACCTCGTTCAACCACTATGCGCTCGGTGCTGTCGCCGATTGGATGCACCGCGCGATCGGCGGCATCGCCCCAGCCGAGCCCGGCTATCGCACGATCGAGATCGCCCCGATTCTCGGTGGCGGTGTCACGTCCGCCCGCGCGAAGCTCGAGACCGGCTACGGCACCGTGTCCGTCGAGTGGTCCCTGGCCGGGTCCGAGCTCACGCTTCGCGCCATCGTCCCGCCGAACACCCGCGCCCGCGTCGTGCTGGCCGGTCTCGACACGGTCACCGTCGGATCCGGCGTGCACGAGTGGACGACGGATGCCTCGGCGGCCATCACCGACAACGCTCGCCCGGTGTACTCCCTCGAGTCGTCGCTCGCCGACATCGTGACGGATGCCGACGCCCGTATCGCGCTCGAGGGCGCGTTCGCTGAGCTTGGTTACGTCATCGGCCTGGGTTGGACGGCCGGCGGCAAGTGGAAGAGTGACTCGACGCTCGGGGATTCACTGATCATGTTCCCGCCGGAGGGTTTGAGTCACCTCTACGAGGTGTTCGCGCGGCTCAACGCGCGCTGACGCGTCGCGATCAGCACGGTTGACAGGACATCACACGGTTCTCAGGAGAAAGCGCGAAAGCATCCCGATATTCGTGTGATCTCCGGCACCAGACCAGCGTTCTAGACCGCCGTCATCCGAACGGCCATGAACTGCCGCCCGGGCAGCGGCACCTGGAAGTAGCCCTCCACTGTGGTGTTCAGGCGCTCGATCGTCATGTTCCACGTGTCGATCACGTCGACGACGTACTTTTGCCCCGGCGGCAACACGATGTTGCGGTACCGGGACTGCCCGAAGCCCAGGTACAGCAGGTAGTACGAGCCAGCGACGCCGGCCCATGGTACGTCCCAGTCCGACGGCAGCGGGTCGAGCACGCCACCCGGAGCCTCGGCGAGAATGGTCGCCAGGAATCGGATGCGATCAGGGCTCGATCCGACGAGCTCACCACCCTTGGACCACCAGAGTTCCTCGCGCTCATTGAGGTAGGTCTCGCCGTGCCCGACATATCCGCCCCGCACCGCACCTTCCCAGAACCGGCGCACCATCTCCTCGCCGGTGATATTGCCCCAGCCCTGATCGATGTCACCCTCGTAAGCGCATTCGTCGATGACGACGGGCTTGTGCCACTCGTCCCGCCAGGCATCCGTGTTCTCTGCCGTTTTGTACACGTCGATCCGCTGCACGCTGCTGTGGGTGATCCAGGGCTTCGAATAGTCGTAGAAGCCCAGGCAGTTGTGGATCGAGAGCAGGTGCCCGACCGGGTCGTTGGCGGTGACCACGGTCGCGAGCCGCTCCCAGTCGTCGGTCGACTTCCAGGGCAGCAGGTCGTATTCGTTGGCAAGTGACCACCACACCGAGGGATGGGCGGCGAGGCGGCGCACGACGTACGAGACGAACCGGTCGTCGGCAGCCGCACCCATCTTCGAGAATCCCCACCGGTCATAGGCATGGAACAGGATGAGGTCGGCTTCGATGCCGAGCTCGGCGAGCTGCTCGATCCGGCGCTCGAGCTTCTGGAAGTAGGCCGGGTCGAAGCGGGTGAAGTCCCAGCCCTTCGCGAGCGACCCTTCGAACGGAAACAGCTCGGGCTCGTTCGCGTTGAACAGATAAGCCTTCGGGAATACGCACATCCGCAGCTTGTTGAATGGCGAATCGGCGAGGGTGCCCAGCGTGGCTTCCTCGAGCTCGTCGGTCTGGTGCGTCCACGCGTAGGCGGTCGTGCCGATCGGCACGTACCGGCTGCCGTCGGCATATCGGAAGTGGTGCGTCTCGGAGACGACGACCGGCCCTCGGGATTCCGGCTCCCCCTCGCAGAGAACTGTGCCGCTGTGGCCGTTGAGCGACCGCGCGTTCGACGTGGTTGTGAACGTCCACTCGCCGACGGCATCCGCGAAGAACCGGAGACGCCACGTGCCGTCGCCGTCGTAGAACCCGCCGACCGTCCGGCTTGTCCCGTCACCGGTCACCGTCGCTGTCAGTTCGACATCGGTGAACGGGTTGCCGTGACTCGGCCCCTGCAAAACAAGCTCGACCCGGCCACGCAGCCCGACCGTCGCTGGCGCGGTCAGCACCGCGGACGCCGTCGGCACCGTCGCAGCCTCGTAGCCAGGATCGACGTCGAGGTAACCGGCCTCGGCCGGCACCGCGGCCGCCGAGTCGCCGAGCGCGCCCAGGCGCTCCCACAACTGGTCGAGCACGTCGGTGTCGTCCCGGACGGCCGGAGAGATCATCACGACGTTGCCGACCGGCATCCATGCGAGTTGCTGTGCCATCGGGGCGTTGATGATTCCCGGGATCAACTCGGTGAGGATCCGGTTCCCCTGCGGGTGGGCGAGCACCTCGGCCAGCGAATCCTCTGTGGTGAACCCCATCGATTCAGTCGTTCCCGGTGTAGCGGAAGGAGTCGAACGCGACCATTCCGTCTACGGCATACAACCCGATCACACGGCCGGTGAACGACGCGGCGGTCTCCTGGGACAGGTAGCGCCCGTCGACACGCGCAAGCTCAACCCGGTCGTCGCCCGAACCGACACTGAGCACGACGATGTCGCTGGTCAGGTTCGCGAGGATGCTCTCGCCGTCGGAGGGCACGAAGTCGATGCCGAGCGTCGTGACGCCAGACGGCACCGGCGCCGTCCAGCTCTGGCGGATCCCGGCCACGGACGCCCGGGCGGTCGCCTGGCCGTCACCGACCTCGATCTCGTAGTGGTGATCCTCGTCGTAGCGGACGCTGAGTCCGCCGAGTCCGGTTCCCGGGTCGATCACGACGGATGCCGTCGCCCACGGATGCTGCTGCCTCCAGCCGACGAGATGGGGGCGCTGGTCGTCCAGTGTCGAGCCGTCACCGGAGAGAGTGAGCCAGCCGGGCCGTTCGCTGAGCGACGAGACCTCGGCGGGGAAGCGGCGGATGGCGATCCATTCCGGCGAGAGTTCGGTCTCGTCGAAGTCGGTCTCGAACACCGTCATCCCCGCTCGCGGGTTGAGCAGAACCGGCTCGGCCACGAGCCAGTCGTTCTCCCAGCGCGCTTCGGTGATGAACGTCTCCCGCCCGAGGGCGGAGAACGCCTGCGTCATACCGCCCGGACGCATCCCGAGCATGATGAGAGCCCAGCCGCCGTCCGGCGTTTCGACGAGGTCACCGTGCCCGGTGTTCTGGATCTCGCGCCCGGTGCTCCGTGCCGAGAGGATCGGGTTGGTCGGCCCACCCTGCCCGGCACCGTCGGCGAACGGACCGGCTGGCGAGTCGCCGCGGGCCACGCTGATGCCGTGCCCGCGCTCGGTTCCGCCCTCGGCGATGAGCAGGTACCAATAGTCACCGTGCTGGTAGAGGTGCGGTGCTTCAGGGAACTTCAGCCCCGTGCCCGACCACAACTGGCGCGGCTCGCTCGTCGGGATCCCGGTTTCGAGGTCGACGGTGATCTGCAGGATGCCGCCGTGCTCGCCCGGATCGTTGCCCGACGTCGTGTCCAGGCCCGAGTAGGTGATGTACGCGGTTCCGTCGTCGCCCCAGGCGAGGTCGGGGTCGATGCCATGGATGCCTTCCACGACGATCCCGTCACTCCACGGGCCCGAGGGGGAACCGGTCGTGAAGATCAGCATCCCCCGTGCCATGGCATCCGTCACGACGACGTAGAAGACGCCGTCGCGGAACCGGATCGTCGGCGCCCAGGCACCACCGAGGGTGGGCACGTTCTCGGAGTGGAGCTGGCCGGGCCTGTCGACGACGTTGCCGATCTGGGTCCACGTCACGAGGTCGCGGCTGTGGAAGATCGGGATGCCGGGCAGGTACTCGAAAGTCGACGTGGCGAGGTAGTACTCGTCGCCGACTTTGACGACGCTCGGGTCAGGGTAGAAACCGGAGATCAGCGGGTTCGGGTAGCTCATGCGACGACCTCCACGGTGGTTCCGAGCGGCAAGTCAATGACGCTGGTGCCGGCGTGCAGACGGAAGGTGCCCGGTTCATAGTGCCAGCCGTCCTGCCAGTCGGCGAAGGATCGTGCCGGGATGTCGGCGGTGGCGACGACAGTCTCGCCGGCCTCAGCAAAGACGACGGCGTAGCCGACGAGCCACTTCACGGGCCGGTCGATCGCCGAGTCAGCGCGCGACGCGTACATCTGCACGACCTGCTTGCCGGCGCGGTCGCCGATGTTGGTGACGCGAACGGATGCCGTCAGTTCGGTCTCGGGGGTCACGGTCGCCGCGTCGACGGTCAGGTCGGTCAGCTCCCACGTCGTGTAGCCGAGACCGTGACCGAACGGGTAGGCGGGTTCGGTGCCGGCCTTGAGCCAGGCGCGGTAGCCGATGTGAATGGTCTCGTCGTAGCGGACGACACCGTCCTTCGGGGTCACGTCGAGCACGGGCACGTCCTCCTCGGCGATCGGCCACGTCGTGGGGAGGCGTCCACCAGGTTCGACCTGGCCGAGCAGGATGTCGGCGAGCGCGTCACCGTATTCCTGACCGCCGAACCAGGTGAGCAGCACGGCGGAAACATCGTTCCGCCACGGCATCAGCACCGGGGAGCCGGAGTTCACGACGACGACCGTGCGGGGGTTCACGGCGGCGACGGCAGCGACGAGTTCGTCCTGGCGGCCGGGGAGTGCCAGCGACTCGCGGTCGTAGCCTTCCGACTCGACCTTGGCGTTGGTGCCGACGACCACGACGGCGACGTCGGCCTCGCGGGCGGCTGCGACGGCATCCGCAATCAGCTGTTCAGGGTTCGAGCGCTCCGGCTCGATACCGATCGTGATGCCGAGTACGCCGTCGATGACCGTGGGGCCGGTCATGTCGTACTCGACGGTGATGTCGATCGGCTCTCCGTCGCGCACGGCGACGTGGACCGAGCTCGACGGCGGGGCGAGGAACGACGCTCCGAGGTCCGTTCCGATCGAGGCGAGGTTCTCCTCGTGGAGCAGTTCGCCGTCGACGAAGATGCGGCCGTTGCCCACCGACGCGAACCCGAGAAGGATCTCGCCGGTGGTGTCCGGCAGGTACGTCGTGCTGAACTCGAACACGCTCGCGCGTTCGATCGGCGCGTCGCCGCCGAACCAGATGAGCGCACTGGCGAGACGGTCCTCGCGGAACAGTTCGACTCCGTCTGCGTCGAGGAACCGGACCAGAGCACCGGGCTCACCGGTGGACGGGTTCGTCATGCTCGCAAGCGGGAACTCGGCGATTCCCTCCTGCACGACGGCTCCCTGCGAGTAGCTGATCGACGCGTTCGGCAGGGCAGAGCGGATGCCCTGGATCGGCGTCACGATCTTCTCCGGCAGCACTGTCGCGCTGCCGCCGCCCTGGGTGCGGGCGTGACGGGCGTTGTCACCGATCACGGCGACGCTCGTGAGAGTATCCGCCGACCAGGGCAGTTCTCCGGTGTTGCGGACGAGCACGGATCCCGCGGCTTCAGCTTCGCGGACGAACGCGATGCCGTCTTCGACCTGCACCGGCGCGGCGACGACCGGCTCGAACCCTTCGAGAGCGCCGACACGGGCAGCCAAACCGAGGATGCGGAGGACCTTGCGGTCGATGGCGGACTCTTCGACTTCACCGGCGCGGACGGCGGCCACGAGGGCATCGCCCCACGGGCCGGCGGGGCCGGGCATGACGAGGTCCTGTGAGTGCTTCGCGCTCTCGATGCTGCGCACGGCGGTCCAGTCGCTGATGACGACGCCGTCGAATCCCCATTCGGAGTTCAGCGGGGTCTCCAGCAGGTCGTTCTCGGTGGCGGTGGCGCCGTTGATGGAGTTGTACGAGCTCATGATCAGCCAGGCGTGTGCCTCGGTGACCGCCTTCTCGAAGGCGAGCAGGTAGAGCTCCCGGAGAGTACGGTCGTCGACCTGAACGTCGACGGTGAACCGGTCGGTCTCGAAGTCGTTGGCGATGTAGTGCTTGGGCGTCGCGCCGACACCGTTCTCCTGCACTCCCGACACGTAGGCGGCGGCGAGGCTGGAGGTGAGGACCGGGTCTTCGCTGAAGCACTCGAAGTGGCGACCGCCGAGCGGTGACCGGTGGAGGTTGATGGTCGGGCCGAGCACGACGTCGACGCCCTTGCGGCGTGCCTCGACGGCGGCGACGTTGCCGTACCGGCGGGCGATGGAGGGATCCCAGGACGAACCGAGCGCGGTGGCGGAGGGCAGGTTGAGGGAGGGGCTGCGTTCGTCCCAGACCTCACCGCGCACACCGGATGGCCCGTCGGAGACGAGGATGCGACGGAGTCCGATCTTCGCCAGCGGCTCGGTCGCCCAGAAGTCGTGGCCGGTCAGGAGAAGAACTTTCTCTTCGAGGCTGAGCTGGTCGAGCAGACCGCCGAGGCGCTCCTCGAGGTTGGTTGAGGTTGCCGGCTGGGCGGCGGTGGCCTGAGTCATGGCGACAGTCACTTTCTATCGGTGGTGGACGTGATGGAGGTACTGAAAACGCGGACGTCCCACGGCCCGAGCGTGATTGCGTCGCCGGGCTCCGCGGTCACATCGGTGACGAGATCGCGGAGCTGGGCGGGAGCAACGGCGGATGCCGGGTCCCACGACCAGTTGTGGACGAAGAACGTGCGGATGCCGTCGGGCGCTGTCGAACTGGTGACCGTCACGGAGGCCGGAAGATCGGTCCAGCCGGCGACGGGTTTCGGGACGAGCCATTCGGCGATCGACTGGGCGAGTGCGTGGTCGGGCACGGTTCCGACGACAGTGACGCGCCCCGATCCGCTCTCGCGGGTGGTGATCGCGGGCCAGCGGCCGAGGTGCGGATGCCGGTAGTGGGCCAGCGCGGTCGCCGGAGCGGTGTCGTTGAGGGTGAGCCCGTCCACCCAGTCGGTGGCGTGGGCGCCGCCCTTCACCTGAAAGTCTCCCGACGCATCCGTCGTGACCGGGATCGGCTTGGGAAGGTTGGCGAACTCGTCGTACCAGGTGCCTGCCGTCTCGGCGAGACGGGCGGGCTGCACCTCGAGGCGGGCGCGTCCCTCACGGTCGGCATAGGCGGACCGGGGTCCGAGCACGAGGTGACCACCGGCTTCCGCATAGGCGTCGAGCCAGTCGAGCTCCTCATCGGCAGCGGTGAAGAAGGCGGGGATGAGGAGAATCGGGTACCGAGCCGCGAATGCGGCAGGGTCTCCGCCGTCGATGGCATCCACGCCAGGGGTCGCCCGGGTCGGGAACACCTGCTGCGGCCGCACGAGCCGGGTCTGCAGCCCGGCATCGAACGCGCCGCGAACGAACGAGGCGAGGATTCTGCGGTAGGCATCCGGGTCCAGATACGCGCCAGGGGCTCCGAACGGGGCCTGCGACGCGAGTGCGAACTTGCTGTCGGAGTCGTAGAGGACCGCGATGTCGGCATCCGGAGTCCCGCGGCGCACGGCGGCGCCGGCTTTCGCGAAATCCGCACCGAGCTGGGCGAGTTCCCGGTACGTCCTGCCGGGCTTCTGGCTATGCGGAAGGATGCCGCCCCAGTACGTCTCGGTCCCGAAGTGCAGGGTGTGCCAGTGCCAGTACTCGATCATGACGGCGCCGCGCGAGACCAGTGCCCAGGCCGCCTGCCGCCACTGGCCGTCGTACGGCGAGAAGTTCAGCGACGAGTGCCCGATCGACGATGCGTTGGTCTCCGTGACGAGGAACGATGACTGCTTGGACGAGTACATGAGATCGGCGAGGTGGTACAGCGCCCACGTTCCCCGGACGATCCAGTTGTCCGACCGTTCGAGCGTCGACGGATGCGCCAGCGAGGCTTCCATCTCGTAATAGGCGTTGCCGGACGAGATGTCGAGCTGCGCAGACAGGTCAACATCTTCGACCCCGTCCTGCTCGTAGGAGATGCAGGTGGTGACGAAGTGCTCGGGATGCGCGATCTCGCGCACGATGTCGGCCTCCCAGCCGATGAACTCGGTCACCAGTGTGGTCTGGAAGCGCCGCCAGGCCAGCGCGTACTGCGGTTGGAAGTTACGGTCCGGGACCCAGAGGTCTGCCCAGGTGGACAGCTTGTGCGACCAGTAGACGAGGCCCCACTCGCGGTTCAGGGTCTCGACGTCGCCGTAGATCCCGCGGAGGTGGTCGACGAACTGCTGGAAGATTCCGTGGTTGTAGAGCAGGTGGATGCCGGGCTCGTTGTCGACCTGGTAACCGATGATCGCCGGGTGGTCCTTGTACCGCTCGACGATGCGACGGATGACGCGCTCGGCGTGGAAGCGGAACGCCGGATGGGTGAAGTCCATCTCCTGCCGGCTGCCCCAGGTGAACGGAACGCCGGTCGCCGAATCGCCCGCAATCTCGGGGTAGAGCCGTGCCAGCCACATCGGGGCGGCGTAGGTCGGGGTGCCGAGGATGACGCCGATGCCGCGCGCGTGAGCCCCGTCGAGCACCGGCTGGAGCCAGTCGAGGTCGAAAACGCCGTTCTCCGGTTCCCACGTCGACCACACCGATTCGCCGACACGGATGACAGTGAAGCCGGCCTCGACCATGAGGTCGAGGTCTTCGTCGAGCCGCGGGCTCGGCTGGTACTCGTGGTAATACGCTGCGCCGAATCGGATGCCGTCGAAAACGGCATCCTCGACAGCATCCGTCATGAGAGTGCCCCGGCCTGCAGTTCCTGTTCCTCCTGGATGGCGAGGAGACGCTGCCGGTCGGCCCTGCGCTGCTCCTGCCGGTCGGGGTCCGGGACAGGGGCGGCCAGGAACAGTCGCTGCGTATACGGGTGCTCGGGTGCGGAGGTGACCTGGTCGCCGTCGCCCCACTCGACGATCTCGCCGTGGAACATCACGGCGACGCGATGGCTGAGGTGGCGCACGACCGCGAGGTCGTGGGAGACGAACAGGTAGGCGACGCCCGTACGCTCCTGGATCTCCTTGAACAGATCCAGCACGCGTTCCTGCGTCGACAGGTCGAGCGCCGACACCGGCTCGTCGCAGACGATCAGTCGCGGGTCGAGAGCGAGCGCTCGGGCGATGGCGATCCTCTGACGCTGGCCGCCGGAAAAGTCACGCGGCAGCCGGTCGGCGGCGTTGCTGGGCAGTCCGACCTGATCGAGAAGGTCCACAACCCGCTTCGTCGCCGTCTTGCTGTCGATCTTGCGCATTGTGAGCGGCTCGACGAGGATCTGCTCGATCGTCAGCGACGGGTTGAGCGACGTGTACGGGTCCTGGAAGACCACCTGAATGTCGCTCGAGAGCGCGCGACGTTCCTTACGGCCGAGGTGGGCGATGTCCTTGCCTTTGTAGAGGATCTCGCCGCCGGTGACGGGCGCGAGGCCGAGCACCGCCCGGCCGAGCGTGGTTTTCCCTGAGCCGGACTCCCCGACGAGACCGACGGTCTCGCCCGGACGGATGTCGAGGGAGACGCCCTTGAGAGCGCGGAAGGGGGCCTTCCGGAATCCCTTGACCGGGTATTCGACGATGACGTCCTTGATGTCGAGCAGTGGCTGGTTCACGACTGGACTCCCTGCGTGGTGGTCTGCGGCGGCACTGGGGCAAGTTCGCCCCGAGCGTTGCCCTCCTCGAGGATCGCCGAGAGCAATGACTGGGTGTACGGGTGCCTGGCCGAGTTGAAGATGGCACGCACAGGCCCGGTTTCGATGATTCGTCCGTGACGCATCACCGAGACGCGGTCGCAGAGGTCGGCGACGACACCGAAGTTGTGGGTGACGAGGATGACGCCCATGTTCAGTTCGTCCTGCAGGCGGCGAAGCAGTTCGAGGATCTCGGCCTGCACCGTGACATCCAGCGCCGTCGTGGGTTCGTCGGCGATCAGCAGGTCGGGTTCACACGAGATCGCGCCGGCGATCAGCACGCGCTGGGCCATGCCGCCCGAGACCTCGTGCGGGTATGCCGCGAAGGTGCGCTTCGGGTTCGGGATGCCGACGTGCGAGAGGAGCTCGAGAGCCCGCTCGGTCGCGGCCTTCTTCGACAGTCCGAGGCAGACCCGCATCGGCTCGACCATCTGGCTGCCGATCGTGAACGACGCGTCGAGGTTCGACATCGGTTCCTGCGGGATGTAGGCGATCTTCCGGCCACGGATCTTGGTCATCTCCTTCTCCGTGGCATGGGCGAGTCCCTTGCCTTCGAAGACGATGGCACCGTTGGTGACATGGCCGCCTTCGGGCAGGAGACGCATGATCGACCAGGCGGTCTGGGTCTTGCCCGAACCGGACTCACCGATCAGACCGTGCACTTCTCCACGGCGAACCGTCAGCGACACGTCGTGGACGACGGTCTTGGTCGAGCCGTCCGGCTGGGCGTACCCGATCGAGAGGTCGCTGATGTCGAGCAGGACTTCGCCGGTCCTTGCCGCGGTCCGGTGGTCTTCGTCGTGGGTGACGGCCGGGACCTTGTCCGGGTCGATTCCTGCGGTTGGGCGCTGCTTGAGTTTCTTCGGCTTGGTGCCGCTGCGTTCGAGGGTGTCCCGCATGGTGCTGGCCAGCAGGGTCAGTGCCATACAGGTCAGGGCGAGCACGAGGCTCGGCCAGAGGATGAGGAGCGGTGCTTTGTAGATGTTGACGAAGCCGTCGTTCAGCATCGTTCCCCAGGTGGGGATCGTCATGTCGCCGAGGCCGAGGAAGTCGAGACCGGCCTGAATCGCGATCGCGATCCCCAGGATCATGGCGGACTGGATGATCACGGGAGCCCGGACGACCGTCAGGATGTGACGGCCGATGATGCTGCCGTCGCTCAGCCCGGAGACACGGGCGGCATCGACGTAGAGCTCATCGCGCACCGCCGTGACGGAGGCGTAGACCAGTCGGAAGAACGCCGGAGAGAGGATGACACCGAAGATGGCCATCGACAACCACATCGACGGGCCGAGGACGGCGCGGGCAGCGAGCAGGACGACCATGGCGGGCAGGGCCATCAGCAACCCGGCGAACCAGGACGACACGCTGTCGAACCAGCCGCGGTAGTAACCCGCCAGGAGGCCGCCGGTCACACCGATGATCGCGGCGATGATGAGGGCGAGCAGACCGCCGGCGAGGCTGAACCGACCGGCGTAGAGCAGCCGCGAGAAGACATCGCGCCCTGCACTGTCGAATCCGAGCGGATGCCCCTCGCTGGGCGGGCCGAGGATGTTCTGAAGGGACGCCTGGTTCGGATCGATCGGTGTCAGAAGCGGCGCGAAGATCGCGCTGAGCACGAGGAGGGTGAGGAAGACGATCGACGCCAGGCCGATCGGGGTCTTCAGCAACCGCACGATCAGAGACGTGCGGGCCGCCTTCGGGGGAATCGTTGCGGGAGTCAGGTCGATCACGCGAGCCTCACCTTCGGGTTGAGCCAGCCCTGGAGCAGGTCGATGAGCAGGTTGACGATGACGACGATCGCCGCCGTGGCGACCACGAGCCCCATCACCATGGGGATGTCGCCCTGGCTGGTGGCGATGACCGCGACCTGGCCGAGGCCGGGGATGGCGAAGATCTGCTCGACGATGATGGCACCGCCGAGGAGTCCGACGAATTGCACGGCAAGGATGGCGAGGGCCGGTCCGCCGGCATTGCGGAGGACGTGCTTGTAGACGACCCGGTTGTGCGACAGGCCGCGGCTGCGCAGTGTGCGGACGTAGTCCCGGTGGAGCGCGTCGACGACCGAACCGCGCACCTGCTGGGTGACACCGGCGATACAGCCGATGGAGAGGGCGATGATCGGCAGGGTGACGCTCGCGAGCCATTCGGTGGGCGACACGGCGAACGGCACGTAGCCCGTCGGTTTGAACCACTTGAGGTTCAGAGCGAAGAAGGTCACGAGCCCGAGGGCGATGAGGAAGCCGGGGATCGCGAACCCGAGGATGGAGATTCCCTGGACGACCTTGTCGACCCATCCGCCGTGGACGGCCGCCCAGACTCCGAGAATGACGGACACGATCGCAGTGATGATAGTGGCCCCGATCACGATCGAGAGCGTCACGGCGAGGCGGGAGGAGATCCCTTCGGTGACCGGCTGTCCGGTGAACCAGCTCGTGCCCAGGTCGCCGGTCAGAGCACGGGAGAGCCAGTCGAAGTATTGGACGATGATTGGCTGGTCGAGACCGAGTTCGGCGGTCTTCTGGGCGACCGTTTCTTCTGTGGCCGACTGGCCAAGGATGCGCCTGGCGATGTTGCCACCGCCGACGTAGAGCAGCGTGTAGGCGAGCACCGAGATCACGAGGAGGAGAACAACTCCGGATACCAGCCGCCGCAGGATGAAACCAAACATCGTTGTTTCCTAGCTGTAGAACTGAGGGGGAGCCGGGCCGCGCGTTCCCGCACGGCCCGGCGAGTGGTGCCTAGGACTTCGGCGTGAAGTTCCAGAGGTACGGGTAGGCGTTGCCGACCTGCGTCTTGACGTCGGTCTTGGCATCCGTCACGAAACTGGACTGCATCCGGTACCAGGGAGCGAACCAGGCCTGGTCGACGATGTAGGCGTTGAGTTCCTTCACCGCGGCATCCGACTCGTCCTGCGATCCGTTGTGGACCGTTTCGATGAGCTCGTCGACCTTCGGGTCCTGGTACTTCGTCGGGTTGAAGGTCGCGGTCGGGGCGATCGCGAAGTTGATCAGTGCCCAGTCCGGGTCCTGCTGCAGGATCATGTAGGTCGATCCGTACTTGGGAGCAAGGATGTCGGCGATGAAGTTGTTGCCGGCATCCGTGTACTCGACGGTGATGCCGACGTCCTTCAGCTGCTGACCGATCAGCGTGAACACCGTGGTGCCGAGCCCGGAGGTCGACGGCATGGAGAGTGTGAGACCGTCTTCGTAGCCTGCTTCAGCGAGCAGGTCCTTGGCCTTCTCAGGGTCGTACGAGTAGGCCGAGTCGAGTTCTTCGTCATATCCGACCGAGCTGGTCGGGAAGATCTGGGTCGTCGGCGTACCGAGGCCCTGTCCGACCGCCTCGAGCAGCGCTTCGGTGTCGAACGCGTAGTTGATCGCCTGGCGAACGCGAACGTCGCCGAGCGCAGGCTCGATGGTGCCGGCGCGGTCGAAGAGGATCAGGCCGGTCCAGTTGAGCTCGAAGGGGTTCACCGTGTAGCCGGCTGCTTCGATCTCGGCGAGGTCGTTGTTGCTTGCCGTGTTGGCGCCGTTGAGCTGCCCTCCCTTGAGAGCGTTGAGCATCGCGGTCGGGTCTGCGTATGGTTTGAGCGAGAGGGCGTCGTAGTGGACGCTGTCAGGGTTCCAGTAGTCCTCATTCTTCGTGAACTCGTACGAGGATCCGACGACGGTCGCCTTGGTGTCGAGGATGTACGGGCCCGAGCCGACCGGGTTGGTCTTGATATCGGCGTTCTCGAACGACGCGGGGCTCTGCACCATGCCGGCGTTCTGGGTCAGCGCGACGAGGAGGTTGGGGTCGGACTGGCTGAGAGTGAGCTCGAGGGTGGTCGGATCGATGGCCTTCGCGTCGGCAACGGCAGCGAGCAGGCTCTTGTTCGGCGAGGTGCCGTCGCGGAACCGCAGGATGTTCTGTGCGGCGGCCTCGGCGTCGAATTTGGTGTCATCGGTGAAGGTGACGTCGTCGCGGAGGGTGAGGGTGAGGACCGTGCTGTCTTCGTTGTACTTCCACTCGGTGGCGAGGTTCTCGACGACCTCGCCCTCGGGGGTCGCCTTGAGAAGAGTGTCGTACACGGCCTGGCCGTATGGCGCCTCATTGGCGAAGTTGATCGCCTGCGCTTCGAAGGTCGTCGCCGTAGCGATGAGACCAAGAGTGAGTTTGTCGGAACTGGCGCTGTCCCCGTCGTTGCTGCCGCCTGCGGAGCATCCCGTCAGGGCGAGTGCGAGCACCGCGCCAACTGCGGCGGCTCTTTTCCATCGGAACATCTTTGGTCCCTTTCAGCTGTGGTGTAGGCCCCCATTGGGCTACGTCTCGAGAGAAGCTAACACGAAAAACGAATGGTCACTAGGTTTTCGGCGCATCTGTTATAGAGTTCCCCCATGACCGTGACCGGGAAGCCTCGTGGCAAATACGCCAAAACCGCTGGTCGCAGGCGTGAAATCCTCGAGGCGGGTATCGACGTATTTTCTGCCGGCGGATTCCGGAGTGGATCCATCCGAGAGATCGCTGAGCGTGTGGGGATGAGCCAGGCCGGCCTCCTGCACCACTTCGCGAACAAGAACGAACTGCTCGCCGCTGTGCTCGAGTTGCGTGACGATCAGTCGCGTGAGTATACGAACGGCGATGAGGAGAATGGCCTCGAGACGATTCGTGGGCTGATCAGGCTCGTTGAATACAACTCGAGCGTTCCCGGGCTCGTCGAACTGCACTGCACACTGTCGGCGGAAGCGACCGCGCCCGACCACCCGGCACACGACTACTTCGTGGGTCGCTACGCCTGGGTGAATTCGTTCATCACTGCCGCGTTCGAGCGAATCCAGGCCAGAGGCGAGCTCGCTCCGGGAGTGGACCCGGCGAGTGCTGCCCGCGGCTTGATCGCGGTCATAGATGGGGCCCAGCTGCAGTGGCTGCTCGACCGGGAATCGATCGATATGGCGGAGGAGACGCGGATGTTTGTGCGGCTCCTGATCACGGTCGAGCTCTAGCTCGGCGTTTTCCCGCGCTTTCCATCAGCCTCACCGCTGGACCCTCCCGTTGGCGAGACCGGAGCGAAGCCGCTGACCCCGCACACGGAAAAACGGCTTCTTGGCACCGTCGACTACTCATGGACGAATGGCTCGATGGTCACGCAGCGGCCGCGAGGCTGGCAGGGCAACGCCCGTTTCGGCGGCCGGCGCAAGGGTTCGGCTATCACGCGATCACAATCCGAGGACGAAATCGACCGAGTCGATCCGCGAGACCGCTACTCGCCCGGCCCGCTCGGTGAAGCCGTGTTCGCGGCGTTCTCGGGCGCACTCGGCCATGACCCGCTGACAAGCGTTGAGGGGCGAACTTTCGGGCCCGCATACTCGACCTGACCACCGAAATGCTCCGGGAATCGCTTGTGTTACTTTGAGAGCGTCGCGTTGCGCCAGCGTTACTCTCCGCCTCATTGCCTCCTGCCCTGCAGATCGCATGCCGCGAGGGGAGAGATCTCGTTGTGCTGACGACATTCGAAGCCCCTCATGCACGGGACCAAGGCCGAGTATCGCTCGGCTTTCATACTAAGGACGACGATGACGTTCCCCTCGCTCTCAGATCTCCGAGCCATCGTTCAACCGCGAGCCCGCGTGATCGTCGACAACGACTTCTCCGGGGATCCAGATGGTTTGATCCAGCTCGCGCACCATCTGCTGTCGCCCTCCGTCGACATCCGAGTCGTGATCGGCTCGCACCTGCGGAAGGGCGACCCGTTCGACCCCTCCGGCCGGACCGCAGACAACGCTGCCGCGGCGGCGCAGCGGGTCGTCGATCTCGCCGGACATAGCGACCGCGTCCCGGTCGTCGCCGGTTCGAACGTTGCGCTCGTCGACCGCTTCACGCCGATCCGGTCGGCCGCCACCGACGCAATCATCGCCGAGGCGATGCGCGACGACACCGACCTGCCCCTCTACCTGGCCTGCGGCGCCGGCCTTACCGAGGTCGCGAGCGCCGTGCTCCTCGAGCCGCGCATCGCCGAGCGCCTCACGCTCGTCTGGATCGGGGGGCCCGAGCACAAAGGCCTCGCAGAACCGCCCCCTGGGTCCGAGGGGGCAGAGTACAACCTGGCGATCGACCTCACTGCCGCCCAGGTTGTTTTCGGTGATTCGGCGATCCCAATCTGGCAGGTGCCGCGCGATGCCTACCGGCAGACCCTGATGTCAACGGCGGAGCTGATCAGCCGCGTGCGCGGCATGGGTGCGCTCGGCGATCACCTCGAGCAGGCCATCACTCGGGTATCAACCATGGTGGAGGCGCACGGCATACACATCGGGGAGACGTACATCATGGGTGACAGCCCTCTTGTGCTTCTCACCGCGCTGCAGTCGTCTTTCGAGCCAGACCCTTCGTCAAGCACCTTCGTGCTGCGGCCGACTCCCGCGATAGACGACGCCGGACGATACGTGGACACGCCCACCGCCCGGCCGGTGCGAATCTATAC
>NZ_JAODMP010000003.1 GCF_025464835.1 Mycetocola sp.
CTCGGCACCTACCCCGTAGCTCGACAAGCACATGGCGATCGGCTCGGCTCTGTCGATGTGCAACAACAGGCTGTCCGCCCGTTTCGGCGGGAACAGACCACGCCACCGGCGTCGAAAGCAGACAACCCCTCGGCTTCCGTGTGAGCACGGGGAAGCCGAGGGGTCATCGTGTTGTACCGGTGGTGGGACTCGAACCCACACGTCCTTTCGAACAAAGCATTTTGAGTGCTCCGCGTCTGCCATTCCGCCACACCGGCGCGTAACAACGAGGACAAGAGTACCGTAGGATTAAGGCGTGACCGAGCCAGATGTAACACCCCCAGCCCCGCGCCGAGTTGTCGTAGCCGAAGATGAATCCCTCATCCGCCTCGATATCGTCGAGATCCTCCGAGACAACGGGTTCGAGGTCGTCGGAGAAGCTGGCGACGGAGAGACCGCCGTGGCCCTCGCCACCGAACTGCGCCCAGACCTGGTCATCATGGATGTCAAGATGCCGCAGCTCGATGGCATCTCCGCCGCTGAGCGCCTCAACAAGGCTCAGATCGCCCCGGTTGTGCTGCTCACCGCATTCAGCCAGAAAGAGCTCGTCGAACGCGCAAGCGAAGCGGGAGCACTGGCCTATGTCGTCAAGCCGTTCACCCCGAACGACCTCCTCCCGGCCATCGAGATCGCTCTCAGCCGTTACCAGCAGATCATCACCCTCGAAGCCGAAGTCGCCGACATGGTCGAGCGTTTCGAGACCCGCAAGCTCGTCGACCGCGCCAAGGGTTTGCTCAACGAGAAGATGGGCCTGACCGAGCCCGAAGCATTCCGCTGGATCCAGAAGGCGTCGATGGACCGCCGTCTGACCATGCACGACGTCGCCCAGGCGATCGTCGAACAGCTCACCGCGAAGAAGTAACGTCGACGTAAAAACGGGCCGGTTCTCCGGCCCGTTTTGCGGTTAACGGATGCCGCCGACTCATCCGTCGCAAACGTCGGGTCCCCGTCGCCGAAACCGGCATTCAGGACGGACGAACGCACCGTGACGGCATCCGTCCCCAATGCCGAATTCCGTCAGCCGACAGGCAGATCCTTGATCAGGTTCGTGATCCGGATGGTCGAACAGCGCCGGCCCTGCTCGTCGGTGACCGCGATCTCGTGCACGGTCATCGATCGGCCCAGGTGGATCGGCGTGCAGACGCCTGTGACGATCCCCGAGGTGGCAGACCGGGTGTGGGTGGCATTGATGTCGATGCCGACCGCGAGTTTTCCGGCGCCGGCCCACAGGTTCGCCGACATCGAGCCGAGCGACTCACCCAGGACCACATAGGCACCGCCGTGGAGCAGCATGGCTGGCTGGGTGTTGCCTTCGACCGGCATGGTCGCAACGGCCCGATCGATGGAGAATTCGAGGAACTCGATACCCATCTTCGCCGCCAGTGCACCGCCGCCGCGCTGCAGAACATAGTCGAGGTCGTCGGGGGTCGTCTCGGTCATCGTCGCCTTTGCTCGTGCTCGAAACCCACTGTCGCAAGTCGCTTGTAGGCTGGTGTGGTGTCGGACAACGAAAAGCCTACCCTCCTCGTCATTGACGGTCATTCCCTAGCATTCCGGGCGTTCTACGCACTTCCGGTCGACAGCTTCTCGACGAAGGACGGACAGCACACCAACGCCATCCACGGCTTCCTCGCGATGTTGATCAACCTCCTTCGCGACCACAAACCGACGCACATCGCTGTCGCTTTCGACATCTCCCGATCCAGCTTCCGCACGCGGGAGTACCCGGACTACAAGGGCACGCGGGGCGAGACCCCTTCGGAGTTCATCGGGCAGGTTCCGCTCCTCCAGGACGCGCTCAAGGCGATGAACATCACCACCATCTCGATCGAGGACTACGAAGCCGACGACATCCTGGCCACGCTCTCCGTACAGGGCAAGGAGCAGGGATTCCGCGTGCTCGTGGTCTCCGGCGACCGCGACACCATCCAGCTCGTCAACGACGACGTGATCCTGCTCTACCCGTCGCGCATGGGTGTCTCCGACCTGACCCGCTACGACGCCGCGAAGGTCATGGAACGCTACGGTATTCAGCCCCACCAGTACCCGGAGGTCGCCGCTCTCGTCGGGGAGACCAGCGACAACCTCCCCGGCGTACCGAAGGTCGGCGAGAAGACCGCTGTGAAGTGGCTGAACCTCTACGGCTCGCTCGACGGCATCCTCCAGAACGCCGACAAAATCACCGGCAAGGTCGGCGAGAGCCTCCGCGAGCACAAAGAGAACGCCGTCCGTAACCGGCGGCTCAACCACCTGCTTACGGATGTGGAACTTCCGGTCACCATCGACTCGCTTATGAAGCGCCCCATCGATCAGCAGGCGGTGCGCGACATCTTCGGCCGGCTCGAATTGCGCACCATGCTCGACCGCCTGCTCAAGGCGGAGGGCGTCGAGGAGGAAAACGACGCATCCGGATCGCCCTCCGGCGCCGGACTCGCCAGCCCTGTGCCGCAGCAACTCCTCGATGAAGAGCTCGACGCGTGGCTGACCCGCGCCGTCGCGGCACACCCGGACGGCCTCGGCTTCACGGTGGACCTGCACGACGGCAAGCCCGCCGGGATGGGCATCTCGACGCCGACGGAGTGCCTCACCGTCGGCTGGGTTCCCGGCCGCGCTGACTACGCGCCGTTCGAGAAATGGCTGGCCAGCCCGTCGCCGAAGCTCATGAACGACGCGAAGCGGCAGCTCAAGGCGCTCAAGACCGCGGGGCTTTCGTTCGACGGGCTCGCCTATGACACCCACGTTGCCGGCTGGCTTCTGCGTCCAGGCGGTCAGGACAAGACTCTCTCCGACCTCGTCAGCCGGTACCTGGACGAAACCCTTCCGGTGTCAGATCCCAACCAGCTCGTCCCGGTGAACGAACCGGCGTCAGCGCCGGTCGAGGCCTGGTACACGCTCCGGCTCGTCGACGCGCTCAACGAGGTGCTCGACCCCGGCTCCAGGAACGTGCTGACCTCGATCGAAGTGCCGACCCTGCTCACCCTCGTCGACATCGAACTGCGCGGCGTCACCGTCAACCACGCCCAGCTCACCGGACTGAGCGCCGAACTGGCCGCGAAAGCCGCCGACCTGGCATCCCAGGCCTACGCGATTCTCGGACACGAAGTGAACCTCGGCTCGCCGAAGCAGTTGCAGGAAGTGCTGTTCAACGAACTGGACATGCCGAAGACCCGCGCCAATAAGACGGGCTTCTCGACCGATGCCGGTGCGCTGGCCGACCTGCAGGCATCCAACCCGCATCCTTTCCTCGGGCTCCTGCTCGAACACCGTGACGCGAGCAAGCTGCGTCAGATCGTCGAAACAGTCGACAAAGCCATCGGGAACGACGGCAGGGTCCACACGAGTTACGTGCAGACTGGGACGACGACGGGGCGGATCTCGTCGACCGACCCGAACCTCCAGAACATTCCTGTGCGCACCGAAGAGGGCAGGCGCATCCGTGCGTCGTTCGAGGCAGGCGCCGGCTACGAGACGCTGCTCACCGCTGACTACTCACAGATCGAGATGCGAATCATGGCGCACCTCTCAGGCGACGAGGGCCTGATCGAGGCGTTCCGCTCCGGTGAAGACCTGCACCGGTTCGTCGGGGCGCGGATCTTCGGCGTGGAGCCGGCAGATGTGACGAACGAGATGCGCACGAAGGTCAAGGCGATGTCGTATGGCCTCGCCTATGGGCTCAGCGCCTTCGGGCTGTCGAAGCAGCTGCGGATCGACTCATCCGAAGCCAAAACGCTCATGAGCGACTACTTCGCTCGCTTCGGCGCCGTGCGGGACTACCTCCGCAACGTCGTGGAACAGGCTGTTGAAGACGGCTACACCACGACCATCTTCGGCCGCCGCCGCCCGTTCCCTGACCTGAAGAGCCCCAACCGCGTGTTGCGCGACAACGCGCAGCGCGCAGCCCTCAACGCTCCGATCCAGGGGTCGGCTGCCGACATCATGAAGATCGCGATGATCCATATCGAAGCAGACACGGCAGCTCAGAATCTCGGTTCCCGCATGCTCATGCAGGTGCACGACGAATTGATCTTCGAAGTGGTCGAGGGGGAGTGGGACGCCCTCGAGGCGATCGTCCGCACCAGAATGGCGGGCGCTGCAGACCTGACAGTGCCGCTCGACGTCCACGTCGGCCGGGGCCACAACTGGGATACCGCCGCGCACTGAACTCCGTGACGGGCGGGCGCCACTGTCCTATGCTCGACTCCATGACCGAACCCACGCGCGCCCCGTCTGCCGTCGATGCCATCGCCGAGGATTGGGTCGACACTCTCGTCGACCTGGACCCGCTGGTCGGAACCTACATCGGTCGCACCGAGGCCAACGCCAGGTTCGGGGACTTCTCGCCGGCGGGGCATGACCGGTACGTCGCCGAGGCGAAACGGGTCCTTGCCGATCTCGAGGCGGTGAAGCCCGTCGACGAGATCGACGAGGTCACCAGGACAGACCTTGCCAGTGAACTCCGGCTCGACCTGGAAAGCGCGGATGCGCAGTTGCACCTGCGCGACCTCAACGTCATCGCATCGCCCGCGCAAGGCATCCGTGAAATCTTCGACATCATGCCGACGGCGACGGTCGACGACTGGGATGACGTCTCCACCCGGTTGAAAGCGCTTCCTGACGCCATCGCCGGATACATCGAGACGTTGCGCCTCGGCATCGAACGAGGAGTGACCCCGGCGAAACGGCAAGTGCGTGAGGTGTTCGAACAGGCGAAGAAGTACAGCGCGGACGAGGGCTTCTTCCTCGACCTCGCCGCCACGGCGGCTCCGGCTGAGGGCCAGCTTCCTGCGTCTCTCGCGTACGACCTCTCCGCCAACGCCGGGCAGGCGGCTGTCGCCTACCGCTCGCTCGCTGATTTCCTCGCCCACGAACTGGAACCGGTCGCCCAGGAGCAGGATGCCGTCGGCCGCGAAATCTACGCGCTCCAGTCGCGCCGGTTCCTCGGCGCCACCGTCGATCTCGACGAGACCTACGAGTGGGGGATCGACGAGCTCGCCAGAATGACGGCCGAACAGGAGTCCATCGCCCGCGAGATCAAGCCAGGGGCAAGCGTTGCAGAGGCCATCGCATTCCTCGACGGCGACCCCACCCGCAAGCTCCACGGCACCGAAGCGTTGCAGGCTTGGATGCAGCAGATCAGCGACCGCGCTGTCGCCGAACTCGGGCAGAGCCATTTCGACATCCCCGACGAGATCCGCACGATCGAATGCAGGATCGCCCCGACACAGGAGGGCGGGATCTACTACACCGGCCCAACCGATGACTTCTCGCGCCCCGGTCGCATGTGGTGGTCGGTGCCAGAGGGCGTCACAGAGTTCGACACCTGGCGTGAACTCACCACCGTCTATCACGAGGGCGTTCCCGGACACCACCTGCAAATCGGCCAGGCGGTGTACAACCGCGCCAAGCTCAACACCTGGCGCCGGCAGCTCGCCGGTACGTCTGGCCATGCGGAGGGGTGGGCCCTCTACGCCGAGCGGCTGATGGAGCAGCTCGGATACCTCGACGACCCGGCCGACCGGCTCGGGATGCTCGACGGACAGCGGATGCGGGCAGCGCGTGTCGTCCTCGACATCGGGGTGCACCTCGGAAAACCACACCCGGACGGCACTGGCACGTGGACGGCGGACGATGCGTTCGCGTTCCTCGGGAAGAATGTGAACATGAACGAGGGTTTCGTGCGCTTCGAGGTGAACCGTTACCTCGGCTGGCCCGGGCAGGCTCCGTCGTACAAGGTGGGACAGCGGATCTGGGAGCAGCTTCGTGACGAGTACGCGCGCCGTGAAGGGAACGCTTTCGACATCAAGGAGTTCCACAGGAAAGCGCTCGACCTCGGCGGCGTCGGCCTCGACACTCTCAAGCGCACTCTCCTTGCCGGCTGACCCGTTGAGCCGAATCGCCCTCGTCAGCCACGGGCTGACCGATCCAGCGTTCTCCGACGACGACCTCCCGTTCCTCGTCGATGGCTTCGCCAACGCCGGAGTCGACGCCCGGGTCGTTCTCTGGACTGACCCGTCGGCCAACTGGCGGGACTTTGATCTCGTGATCATCAGATCGCCGTGGGACTACCCGGCTCGAGCGGCGGAGTTCCTGACCTGGCTCGACCGGGTGGCATCCGTCGTCCCCGTGCTGAATACACCTGCCGTGATCCGGTGGAACATCGACAAGGTCTACCTGCGGGACATCGCCGCCGTCTCGGACGTGCCACTCGTGCCGACAATCTTCTGTACGACGATCGAGGAGGTTCACGCCGCCGTCTCTGGACTGGGTTCCGCCCGGCTCGTCGTCAAGCCTTCTGTGTCCGCTGGGTCGCAGAACACCGGCCTGTTCGACTCCGGCGACGCGGCGGCCACCGAGCTCGCCGCCCATATCCTCGATATCGGCAAGACGGTCATGGTGCAGCCGGCGATCGAAGGGGTGCAGGAACGCGGCGAACACGCGCTCCTCTATTTCGACGGGCGTTTCAGCCACGCCATCTCGAAGGGGCCGTTGCTCGCCGTCGGTGGGGGACTGCTCGGCGGAGCGTATGCCGAGACGATCGAATCCATCGACGCCCACCCGGCTGAACGAGCGATCGGTGACGCCCTCATCTCGGCAGCAACCAGGGTACTGGTCCGGCACGGACTGTCCGATTCGGATGCGCTCCCGCTGTATGCGCGTATCGACATCGTCCACGACCCGGAACTCGGCCCTCTTGTTCTGGAGGCAGAGCTTTTCGAGCCGTCGCTGTTCATCGGATGGGATCCGTCGGCCGGGGCCCGATTCGTCGCAGCAGTGCTGCAGCGGCTGACGCATATCTGAGTGTCCCTCACTTTGGGGACTGTTGTGGGGCACTCCGAGGGACCGATCCTGATACCAGCCGTGTCGAACCAGCCCGGCACGGCAGGAGATGTATATGGTCTGGCAGCCAGGGAGAGCTCGTCGGGATTCCGCGGCCCGGGCCCGGATGTGGGCACTCGCAGCCCTGCTCGCTGCCGTTCTGCTTGGCGCGCTTCTCGTCCCGAACATCCGCGCTTCGGTCGCGGGGGATCCTCCTGCCGCCGAGGACTTCACGCTCGCGGTTCTGCCAGATGTCCAGGGATACACCGCGACCACGACCCATGAATCGACCCTCGGCGATCAGGTCAAGTGGCTCGTGGAGAAGAAGGAGGATCTCAACATCGCCTGGGTCACCCAGCTCGGAGACCTCGTCGAGGCCTGGCCGGACGGTGACCAATGGGGACGAGCCGACAAATACATGAAAGTACTCGACGACGCCCGGATACCGAACAGCGTGCTTCCCGGCAACCATGACCTTGACCTCGTGACAGGCGAATCAAGCACCTACGACAGTTATTTTCCGCCGTCACGATATTCGACGGCGAGCTGGAACTCGGCGACGGCGTCCTACGGCGGCTACCTCGGCCAGAATCTTTTCGGGCCTGACCCCGTCGACCGCAAGAACAAGGACAACTTCGGCCTGTTCACCGCGGGCGGCCTGGACTTCGTCCTCATCAATCTCGAGTTCGAATCGCCGGACTACACACTGGACTGGGCACAGAAGGTGCTCGACGCCTACCCGGACCGTCGCGCCATCATCTCCACCCACGGATTCGTCTCCACGGCAGGCGCCCGCTCGGATGTCGTGCTCAGAAGCGACCCAAATGCCAATTCCGCGGCCGAGGTCTGGAACAAGCTCATCTACGACAACTGCAACATCTTCCTCGTCCTCAACGGCCACTGGCACGCCGGCGACGAGGGCGAAGCCCGCCGCGCCGATTCGAACGCGTGCGGCAAGCCAGTGCACCAGATCCTCTCGAACTACCAGGAGCGGATCAACGGCGGCGACGGATGGCTGCGCTATTACCACTTCTCGCCGTCCACCAACACCATCAAAGCCAGGACGTACTCACCGAAACTCGGCCGGTTCGAGAAGGATTCGGACAGCGCCTTCTCCGTCGCATACGATATGTCGCCGACCCGCGATGTGAACAACAAGGACATTCTGGTGCGCGGCGGCAGCACGTGGGCGTGGTGGTACCAGAACACGCCCTGGCCGGAGGATTGGTCCACTCGCGGCTTCGTCGACGGCAACTGGCCGAGGGGGAACGCCGCCCTCGGGTTCGGAGCGGACGGTAACACGACGAATATCGATGCTCCTGCACCAACAGCGAACCGGGGGACGAGTGCCCTGTTCCGGCATTCCTTCCAGGTCACGGACGCCGACCGGTTGAGTTCGGTGAACATCGCCACCCGCGCCGATGACGGACTCGCCGTCAGTGTCAACGGCGTCGAGGTCGGCAGGATGAACATGCCGAAAGGGACTGTCAAGTACACCACCTACGCCAGTTCCGCGCGGAGCACCGACGATGCGACCGCCGAAGCCGCCGTGTTCTCGGTGCCGGCGACGCTCCTGCGGGACGGGCGGAACGTGGTCTCGGCGTCTGTTCACCTCAATTACAAGGCGACGCCTGACCTGAGCTTCGACCTGGTCATGTCGGCAGTGCGCGAGGGCGGGGAGCCGCCCCCGGCGCCCCCGCGCCGTCCGGTCGTGACCGCGACAGCGATCGACAGCACAACGGCGCTCATCGGCTGGCAAGGCGGCGAGGACCCTGCCGTCGAGTACCGGATCAGCCGGGACGGCGGAACGCCCGCAACGGTTTCCGAACCCACGAGAACGTTCACCGACTCCGGGCTGCCGCCCGGTTCACAACACGAGTACACCGTCGTCGCTGTCGGAGAGACCGGGCTGCTGTCGCCTGGCGGGTCCGGGTCGGTCACGTTGCCGCCGCCGCCGGTCGGGGTCCCGACCCCGGTCACCGTCGTCGACGCCGGGTCGAGCTGGAAGTGGCTGTATTCGTCGTCGGATTGGCCCCCCGGTTGGACCGGACCTTCGTTCGCCGATGCCACGTGGGCCGAAGGCCGGGCTCCGCTGGGCTTCGGCAGCCCATCCATCATCACCAACATCGACGTACCGCCGCCCAGATCGGACAGGCCCCCTTCCGCGCTTTTCCGGCACTCGTTCACGCTTACTGCCGCTCATGAGTACTCCAGGATGGTCGTGTCGACCCACGCGGACGACGGTGTGGCAGTGTGGGTCAACGGTACCGAGGTCGGGCGGAACAACGTGACGGGACTGCTCGACGACTCGACCAACGCGAGCTCAGCCGAGCGCACAACGTCCGCGATCGCGACGCCCGCACGGTTCGACGTTCCTGCTTCTCTCCTGCGTGACGGTGAGAACGTTGTAGCGGTCTCTGTCCATCTCAACTACAAGGAAACGTCGGATGCCAGCATGGATCTGTCGCTCACCGGCGAACGGACCACAGGGGAACAGACCGAGCTGCCCCCTGGACCTCCCACCGTCACCGCCACCGCGACCAGCCCTACCGAAGCGAGCGTCGCCTGGACGCCAGGTTCAGGACCAGAAACAGTCTCGTATCGCATCCTCCGCAACGGCAGCCAGGTCGGAACGGCGACCGAACCGACCAGGACCTTCTCCGACACCGGAGTGACTGCGTCGAGGAGTTACTCGTATGCGGTTGTCGCCATAGGTGCGACGGGGCTCGCCTCAGCGGCGGGCGCTGCAGAGGCAACGACTCCTGCACCACCGATCACCGGCAGTCCCGAGATCCTCGTACCGCGCGGGTCCGCGTGGTCCTGGTTGTATTCGAACTCCGCGTGGCCGGCAGGCTGGACGAGCGTCGCGTTCGACGACACCTCCTGGGCCGAGGACCGTGCGCCGTTCGGATTCGGATTCCATGAAGTGCGCACCAACATCGACGTCCCGCCTCCCACCAGCGACAGGCCAAGGGCCTCCGTGTTCCGTCACACCTTCACGATCGACGACGCCTCCGAACTTTCCAGCATCTCGGCCGAGGTCCAGGTCGACGACGGCGTCGTGGTGTACCTCAACGGCGTCGAGATCGGTCGGACGAACATGACCTCGGGCAAGATCAGCTCAAGCACGTATTCGCATCGCGCCCCCCGGACGAGCGAGGCAGCGGCCGCGCCAGTGACCTTCACCATTCCGTCCTCACTCGTCACCGACGGAACGAATGTGCTCTCGGCATCCGTCCACCTCAATTTCCGGGCAACCCGAGACGTGAGTTTCGACCTTGCCGTGACTGCCACCAGGACCCCATCCGTGGGCTGAATTCGGCAATTCCGGGCGAGCGGGTCCAGCTTGCTTCCCAGAAGTCAGACCGGATAGACTGACATGTCACTTTTGTGACGTTCTATCCGTTCGCCGTACACGGAAAACATCCCGACAATTCATTATTGGGGGATCGTGTCGGCCCGAAATCAGTCCTTACTGGAGCAACCACTACATGACAACCGCAACGACCGCCAAGCAGGTCGCTATCAACGACATCGGATCGGCTGAAGACTTCCTGGCCGCGGTCGAGAAAACACTGAAGTTCTTCAACGACGGAGACCTCATCGAGGGCACCGTCGTCAAGATCGATCGCGACGAGGTCCTCCTCGATGTCGGCTACAAGACCGAGGGTGTCATTCCCTCGCGCGAACTTTCCATCAAGCACGACGTCGACCCGTCCGAGGTCGTTCAGGTCGGCGACATGGTCGAAGCCCTCGTCCTCCAGAAGGAAGACAAAGAAGGCCGGCTCATCCTGTCCAAGAAGCGCGCGCAGTACGAGCGCGCGTGGGGCGACGTCGAGTTGATCAAGGACACCGATGGCGTCGTGACCGGTTCGGTCATCGAGGTCGTCAAGGGTGGCCTCATCGTCGACATCGGGCTCCGCGGCTTCCTGCCCGCGTCGCTTATCGAGCTTCGCCGGGTTCGTGACCTCACGCCGTACCTTGGCCAGGAGATCGAAGCCAAGATCCTCGAGCTCGACAAGAACCGCAACAACGTTGTGCTTTCGCGTCGCGCGCTGCTCGAGCAGACTCAGTCCGAGAGCCGCACCACGTTCCTGAACAACCTCCAGAAGGGTCAGGTCCGCAAGGGCATCGTCTCGTCGATCATCAACTTCGGTGCGTTCGTCGACCTCGGTGGCGTCGACGGTCTCGTCCACGTCTCTGAGCTCAGCTGGAAGCACATCGAGCACGCTTCCGAGGTTGTCGAGGTTGGCCAGGAGGTCACCGTCGAGATCCTCGAGGTCGACCTCGACCGTGAGCGTGTCTCCCTGTCGCTCAAGGCGACGCAGGAAGACCCGTGGCAGGTCTTCGCCCGCACCCACGCCATCGGCCAGGTTGCACCGGGTAAGGTCACCAAGCTCGTTCCGTTCGGCGCGTTCGTCCGCGTCGCAGACGGCATCGAGGGACTCGTTCACATCTCCGAGCTCAGCGGCAAGCACGTCGAGCTCGCCGAGCAGGTTGTCTCGGTCGGTGACGAGGTCTTCGTCAAGGTCATCGACATCGACCTCGAGCGCCGTCGGATCTCGCTGAGCCTCAAGCAGGCCAACGAGGGCGTCGACCCCGAGGGCACCGAGTTCGACCCGGCACTCTACGGAATGCTCACCGAGTACGACGACCAGGGCAACTACAAGTACCCTGAGGGCTTCGACCCGGAGACCAACGAGTGGAAAGAGGGCTTCGACACCCAACGCGAGAAGTGGGAGCAGGACTACGCTGCAGCCCAGGCTCGCTGGGAAGCTCACAAGAAGCAGGTTGCGACCGCAGCGACGGAAGAGGCCGCAGCAGCGTCCGCACCGTCCGCGGGATCCACCTTCTCGAGCGAGACGGCAGGCGCCGGCACTCTCGCTGACGACGAGTCGCTCGCGGCTCTTCGCGAGAAGCTGACCAGCAACTCCTAAGCAACGCCACACGCGACTGGCCGGTCCCGAACAGGGGCCGGCCAGTCGTCGTGTTCCCGCCCGAACCTCTCCATCACCCCCGTTTGGTGGGGGCGAACAGAACCGTCCGACTGCTAACGTTGGGCGAGAATGCTGCGGGTTGGGGGCGGCTCCCTGTTCAAATCAACTATTGAAGGCGCGACGTGGACGTTGGTTCTCTAAGGCACTATCTGGCAAAGGACATCTCCAGTGAGACGTCACTAAGGAACAATCCGCAGCAGGAGCGAAGCCGTCAGAGCCTCGAAGCGGTTCTTCGGGTCTGCGGTGAGATCATCGACGAGTCGGGTCACGCGGGTGTCACGACCGCCGAGGTCGCGAAACGCGCCGAGATGGCGATCGGAACTGTCTACCGCTTCTTCCCCGACCGGATCGCCCTCATGCTCGGGGTGTACCAGTACATGCAGGACCAGTACGTGGCCCTGTGCATCGACAAACTGCTCGAAGCCAACCCAGCCACCTGGCAGGAAGCGCTTGGGATCATGACGGACACCTCCGTTCTCGCGCGCCGCACCATCCCCGGTTTCAAGGCGACCCAGTATCGGATCCTCGGCGATGAGGAGAGCCAGGAGCAGTACCTCAAGGGAGCGAACGAGTTCATCGCCGCACTTGCCGGCCTCCTCGCCCAATTCGATTTCCCGACAGACGAGCAGTGGCTCGTCCACCTCAACGTCGCCGTGGAACTGTCCCGTGCGCTTCAGCGTCTCGCCTTCGACGCATCGCCGGACGGTGACCCGTGGCTGCTCGCCGAAGCACGCTCGGTGCCGGTCGGTTACCTCGAGGGTCACCTCGTCCCCGTCGCCTGAGCCCGCCGGCATCGTGTACCTGATCGGCCTGACCGGAGGCATCGCTTCTGGCAAGTCCACCATCGCGAGGCGCTTGACAGAACACGGAGCCGTCCTCATCGACGCCGACCAGCTGTCGAGAGAAGCCGTCGAACCGGGCACACCCGCCCTCGCAACCATCGTCGAACGGTTCGGTAGCGGGGTCCTCAACGCTGATGGCAGCCTCGACCGTGCCGCTCTCGGCGAGATCGTGTTCTCCGATCCGGAGGCGCTGGCGACGCTCAACGCGATCGTGCACCCCGCGGTCCGCAGTCTCAGTTCGAAACGCATCGAGGACGCGGGGAACGCCGACCCCGCCGCCGTCGTGGTCTACGACATCCCTCTGCTCGTGGAATCCCGGAACGAGTACCCGTTCGACCTCATCGTCGTCGCCCACGCCTCCCCAGCCACCCGCATGACCCGCCTTACCGGGATCCGGGGGATGCACAAGGCTGAAGCCCGCAAACGCATCGATGCCCAGGCCGGCGACGAGGAACGCCTTGCGGTTGCCGACGTCGTGATCGACACGGAGGGGAACCTGGAAGACACCCTCACCCAGGCGGACCGGCTCTGGGATCGGGTCAGGACGGCGCCCTCCCGCTAGCGGCCACCGGCTCCGATGTCGGTGGAGGTGCCTAGACTCGAAGTATGCAAACCACCCGCTCTGTGCACCCCTTTGAGGTCATCAGCGAATACACCCCGAGCGGCGACCAGCCCAAGGCGATCGCCGAACTGAGTGGCCGCATCAATGCAGGCGAAACGGATGTCGTCCTGCTCGGCGCGACGGGAACCGGCAAGTCGGCGACGACGGCGTGGCTGATCGAAGCCGTCCAGCGCCCCACACTCGTCCTCGCCCACAACAAGACTCTCGCCGCCCAGCTCGCCAACGAGTTCCGCGAACTGATGCCGAACAACGCGGTCGAATACTTCGTCTCCTACTACGACTACTACCAGCCTGAGGCGTACGTCCCGCAGACCGACACCTTCATCGAGAAGGACTCGTCCGTCAACGCCGAGGTCGAACGGCTCCGGCACTCGACAACGAACTCCCTGCTGAGCCGGCGCGATGTCATCGTGGTGTCCACTGTCTCCTGCATCTACGGGCTCGGCAAGCCAGAAGAGTACCTCAACGCGATGATGGCGCTGCAGGTCGGCCAGAGGGTCGACCGGGACTGGCTGATCCGCAAGTTCATCTCGATGCAGTACAACCGCAACGACGTCGATTTCTCACGCGGTAACTTCCGGGTGCGCGGCGACACGATCGAGATCATCCCCGTCTACGAAGAACTCGCCGTCCGGATCGAGATGTTCGGCGACGAGATCGAGGGACTTTACTCGCTGCATCCGCTGACCGGTGACATCGTCCGCAAACTCGACTCGGTCTCGGTGTTCCCCGGGTCGCACTACGTGGCGAGCACCGACGTGATGCAGCGAGCCATCGGCACCATCCAGGAAGAACTCGAGCAGCGGCTCGCAGAGCTGGAACGGCAGGGCAAACTCCTCGAAGCCCAGCGACTGCGCATGCGCACCACATTCGACCTCGAGATGATGCAGCAAATCGGTTTCTGTTCGGGCATCGAGAACTACTCAAGACACATGGACGGCCGCGCACCGGGGCAGGCCCCACACTGCCTGATCGACTACTTCCCCGACGATTTCCTCGTCGTCATCGATGAATCGCACGTCACCGTGCCGCAGATCGGGGCGATGTACGAGGGAGACTCGTCGCGCAAGCGCACCCTCGTCGAGCATGGCTTCCGGCTGCCGAGCGCCCTCGACAACCGTCCGCTCAAGTGGAACGAATTCAAGGACCGGGTCGGCCAGACGGTGTACCTGTCAGCGACCCCAGGCCGCTACGAGATGGGCGTGGCCGACGGCGTTGTCGAGCAGATCATCCGACCGACCGGGCTCGTGGACCCGCAGATCATCGTCAAGCCGTCGAAGGGCCAGATCGACGACCTGCTCGAGGAGATCCGGCTGCGTGCCGGTCGCGACGAACGAGTCCTGGTCACCACTCTCACGAAGAAGATGGCGGAAGAACTGACCGACTTCCTCACCGAAGCGGGTGTCCGTGTCCGCTACCTGCACTCCGACGTCGACACGCTGCGTCGGGTGGAATTGCTCAGTGAGCTTCGGTCAGGGCTCTACGACGTCCTCATCGGTATCAACCTGCTCCGAGAGGGGCTCGACCTTCCTGAGGTTTCGCTCGTGGCCATCCTCGACGCCGACAAAGAGGGATTCCTCCGCTCATCCACGTCGCTCATCCAGACGATCGGTCGTGCCGCTCGGAACGTCTCGGGCGAAGTTCACATGTATGCCGACGTGCTGACCGATTCGATGCAGCGCGCGATCGAGGAGACCACGAGACGCCGCGAGACCCAGGTGGCCTACAACCTCGAACACGGCATCGACCCGACCCCGTTGCGCAAGAAGATCGCCGACATCACGGATGCCCTCGCCCGCGAGGGAGCAGACACCGCCCAGATGCTCGCCCACCGCGACGGCAGAAAAAAGAGCCCGACACCGCGACTGCGCCGGGAGGGCATCGCCTCAGAGGGCGCCGCCGAACTCGAGTCGATCATCGCCGACCTCAACGCCCAGATGCTGGCGGCGGCTGCGGAACTCAAGTTCGAGCTCGCCGGCCGGCTGCGCGACGAGCTGTCTGACCTGAAACGGGACCTACGCCAGATGGAGAAGGCGGGGCACCTCGGCTGACGGGCTCAGTCGTCGTTCTCTTCGAAGAGCGGAGCACCGAGCCCGTTCGCACCGATCAGCGGCACGAAGGTGACGCCGCCGAGATCATCCATCTGAGAAATCCGGTCAGGCCCGAGGGTGAAACGTTTGAGCTTCTGGCCGAACCCTGGTGTGCCGAGGGGCATCACCAGGCGCCCGCCGTCCTTCAACTGCTCCAGCCATGGCTCGGGGACGCGGGGTGCAGCCGCAGCAACAACGATCGCATCGTACGGTGCAGCATCCGGCCACCCAAGCGTGCCGTCCCCGGTCACCACCGAGACGTTGGAGTAACCGAGCCGAGCGAGGACTCTGCGCGCTCCCTCCGCGAGTTCAGGATGCCGTTCGATCGACACGACGTCAGCGACGATCTCCGCCAGGACCGCGGCCGCATACCCGGACCCCGTGCCAACGTCGAGCACGGAACAGTGCTCATCGAGACGGGCAGCCTCCATCGTCAGCGCGACGATGTAGGGCTGCGAAATCGTCTGCCCTGAGGCGATCGGCAGCGGGTGGTCCTCGTAGGCGCTCGACCGTGAAAGCCGGCGGACGAACTCCTCGCGGGGCACACGCCGCATCGCGTCAAGCACGCGCGGGTCACGGATGCCGCGGGCCGCGATCTGGTCAGCCACCATCCGTTCCCTCTTCGCAGCGTAGGCGCCCATGGCCCTCATTGTGCACCCTGGGGACGGTGATGTCAGTGGGTCAACGTAGACTCGTGGGGTGTCAATCTCGAAGGTAAATTCCACGTCAAAACTCAGCGTCCGCGGTGCCCGCGTGCACAACCTGCGCAACGTCGACCTCGATATTCCGCGGGACTCCCTCGTGGTGTTCACCGGCCTGTCAGGCTCAGGAAAGTCGTCCCTCGCCTTCGACACGATCTTCGCCGAGGGGCAACGCCGCTACGTCGAATCGCTTTCGGCTTACGCCCGCCAGTTCCTCGGGCAGGTGGACAGGCCAGACGTCGACTTCATCGAGGGGCTCAGCCCCGCCGTGTCGATCGACCAGAAATCGACCAACCGCAACCCACGGTCCACCGTCGGCACGATCACCGAGGTTTACGACTACATGCGGCTGCTCTGGGCCCGCATCGGGGTTCCTCACTGCCCCCAGTGCGGTGAGCGGATCGAACGACAGACCGTGCAGCAGATCGCCGATCAGCTGATGGAGCTGGAGACCGGCACCCGCTACATGGTGATGAGCCCGATCGTCTCCCAGAAGAAGGGCGAATTCGTCGACCTGTTCAAGGATCTGGCCGCTAAGGGCTACGCCCGCGCGCTCGTCGACGGCGAGCAGATCCAGCTGAACGAGCCGCCGACCCTCAAGAAGTCCTACAAGCACGACATCTCCGTCGTCGTCGACCGGCTCGTCGCCGGCCCTGACGCGCTCAGCCGGCTCACCGACTCCCTGGAGACAGCCCTCGGGCTGACCGACGGCCTTGTGCAGGTCAAACTCGTCGACGAGGACGGCCCGGATGCCGTGCGGTCGTACAGCGAGAAGCTCTCCTGCCCGAACAACCACCCGGTCCAGCTCACCGAGATCGAGCCGCGTACCTTCAGCTTCAACGCACCGTTCGGCGCCTGCCCCGAGTGCTCAGGGCTCGGCACCCGCATGTCCGTCGACCAGGACCTCCTCATCGGCGATGAGGATCTCAGCATCGACGACGGCGTGATCATCCCGTGGACCACCCAAGGCAAGGGCCTCTACCAGTACTACGAGAAGCTGCTCGAAGGTCTTGCGCGCGACCTGGACTTCTCACTCCGCACCCCCTGGAAGAAACTCCCGGCGAAGGTACAGGAAGCGGTTCTGCGAGGCGAAAACTTCAAGGTGAAGGTCAAGTGGAAGAACCGTTACGGCCGTGAAGTGAGTTACACCTCCGGTTTCGAGGGTGTGATGCCGTACATCGAACGGCAGTACGCCCAGGCCGAGACCGATGTCCAGAGGGCACGATGGGGCGAGTATCTCCGCGAGATCCCCTGCCCGGTCTGCGACGGCAAACGGCTCAAACCAGAAGTTCTCAGCGTGCTCATCCACGGCGCGAACATCGCGGATGTCGCCTCGCTGAGCCTCAGCGACGCACGCGAGTTCATGGACCAGATGGACCTGACCGACCGTGAGGGCATGATCGGCGCCCAGGTGCTCCGTGAGATCAAGGTCCGGCTGGACTTCCTGATCCAGGTGGGGCTGAACTACCTGAACCTCTCGCGCACCGCCGGTTCGCTCTCCGGCGGTGAGGCCCAGCGCATCCGGCTGGCGACCCAGATCGGGTCAGGACTCACCGGTGTTCTCTACGTCCTCGACGAACCGAGCATCGGACTCCACCAGCGCGACAACCGTCGCCTCATCCAGACGCTCGTCACGCTGCGTGACCTCGGCAACACGCTCATCGTCGTCGAACACGACGAGGACACCATCCGGACCGCCGACTGGATCGTCGACATCGGCCCGGGGGCAGGGGTCAACGGTGGCACAGTCGTGCACTCGGGCTCCTACGACGACCTGTTGTCGAACTCCCGGTCGCTCACCGGCGACTACCTCTCAGGGCGCAAAGAGATCGCGGTACCGGAGACACGCAGGCCGGTGGACCCGGAGCGGATCGTCACCGTCGTCGGGGCCGAGGCGAACAACCTCCGCAAGGTCACCGTCGATTTCCCGCTCGGGATCTTCACCGCGGTGACCGGCGTCAGCGGATCGGGCAAGTCCTCACTTGTGAACGACGTCCTCTACCGCGTTCTCGCCAACAAGCTCAACGGCGCCAGGAAACTGCCTGGCAAGCACACCCGAGTGACCGGCGTCGAGCAGCTCGACAAGGTGATCCACGTCGACCAGGCACCGATCGGGCGGACCCCGCGTTCCAACCCGGCCACATACACGGGTGTTTTCGACCGCATCAGGAACCTGTTCTCGGAGACAATCGAAGCCAAGACGCGCGGTTACCTTCCCGGGCGGTTCAGCTTCAACGTCAAGGGCGGGCGCTGCGAGGCCTGCTCGGGTGACGGCACGATCAAAATTGAGATGAACTTCCTCCCCGATGTCTATGTCGCGTGCGAAGTCTGTGGTGGAGCGCGGTACAACCGCGACACCCTTTCGGTGCATTACAAAGGCAAGAACATCGCTGAGGTCCTCGACATGCCGATCGCGGAGGCCGCGGACTTCTTCGAACCCATCACGGCGATCCACCGCTACCTGAAGACCCTCGTCGAGGTGGGGCTCGGCTATGTCCGGCTTGGCCAGAGCGCCACGACGCTCTCCGGGGGCGAGGCACAGCGTGTAAAACTTGCCACCGAACTTCAGCGGCGGACGAATGGCCGGAGCATCTATGTGCTCGACGAGCCGACGACCGGGTTGCACTTCGAAGACGTTCGTAAGCTGTTGCTCGTGCTCAACAGCCTCGTCGACAAGGGCAACACCGTCATCGTGATCGAGCACAACCTCGACGTGATCAAGTCGGCTGACTGGCTGATCGATCTCGGGCCGGAGGGTGGCGCTGGGGGCGGCAAGGTCCTCGCCACCGGAACGCCCGAGAAACTTGCCAGGGTCAAGAAGAGCCACACCGGGTACTACCTCAAGGAAGTCCTCGATGCTTACGAGATGAGTGCGGGCCAGGTCGACACCCGTAAGGCGGGGTAAGTGGGAGGAACCCTCAGTTACCGGCCACGTCCAGGCGAGATTCCGACGAGCCCAGGCGTGTACCGGTTCCGCGACGAGAATTCGCGCGTCCTGTACGTCGGAAAGGCGAAGAACCTCCGCGCCCGGCTCAGCAACTATTTCGCCCCACTGCCGAGCCTGCACGAACGCACGCGACGCATGGTCACCACGGCACGGAGCGTTGAGTGGACCGTGGTCGGCAGCGACATCGACGCGCTGCAGCTCGAGTACACCTGGATCAAAGAGTTCGAACCGCCGTTCAACGTCAAGTTCCGCGACGACAAGACGTACCCGTACCTCGCTGTGACACTCGCCGACGAAGCCCCCCGCGTCCTCGTCACCCGCAACCCTCGAATCCGGGGGGCGAAGTATTTCGGCCCGTACCCGAAGATCTGGGCGGTCCATGAAACCATCGACCTGATGATCAAGGCGTTCCCGATCCGCACGTGCTCCGACTCGAGCTACAAACGTGCAATGCAGTCCGGGCGCCCATGCTTCCCCGGACAGATCGGGCGTTGCGGCGGCCCCTGCTCCGGACGGGTCAGCATCGACGAACACCGCGCCATGGTGAACGACTTCGTCAGCTTCCTGAACGGCAACGACAAGAGGTTCGTCACCGAAGCGACCAGGAAGATGCGTGAGGCGGCGGCCGTGCAGGACTATGAGGCTGCCGCGCGCTACCGTGACCGGCTCCAGGCACTCGAGGCTGTGCTGGACAAAAGCGCCGTCGTTCTCAAGGACTCGGTCGACGCTGACCTGTTCGGGCTCGCCCACGATGAACTCTCGGCAGCCGTCCAGCAGTTCATCGTCCGGGGTGGCCGGATCCGCGGTGTTCGCTCGTGGACGGTCGACAAGGAACTCGACCTCTCCACCGCTGAACTCGTCGACAGCGTCCTGCAGCGCGCATACGACTCAGGTGGTGTCGTCGACATCCCCAGGGAAATTCTTGTCCCCGAACGTCCCGAGGATGCCGCCGAACTCGAGACCTGGCTCGCCGGGCTCCGCGGCAAGGGCAAAGTGCGTCTCCACACGGCACAGCGCGGCGAGAAAGCGGCACTCATGCAGACCGCCGTCATCAATGCCAAGAACTCGCTCATGCTGTACAAAACCAGGCGCAGCGCCGATTTCGTGGCTCGATCGCAAGCGTTGACCGACATCCAGGCGGCGATCGGGATGGAGCAGGCACCACTGCGGATCGAGTGTTTCGACGTCTCGCACCTCTCGGGGACCAATATCGTCGCATCGATGGTGGTGTTCGAGGATGGCCTGCCGAGGAAAGACCAGTACCGCCGGTTCAGCATCGCTGAGTCCACCGACGACACGGAGTCGATCTACCAAGTGCTTTCGAGGCGCCTGGCGTACCTGATCGAGCCGGAGACGAGCGAGGAGGACGGCGCGGCAGCAGACACGGATGCGGCAGCCGAGCCAGTCGCGAAGCCACGGAAGTTCGCTTATCCACCGCAACTGCTCATCGTCGACGGTGGCCAGCCGCAGGTGCAGGCCGCGCGCCGCGCCCTTCTCGAATCGGGCAGGACAGACATCCAGCTCGTCGGGATGGCGAAGCGGCTGGAGGAGATCTGGCTCCCGGACAGCGACTACCCCGTCATCCTTCCCCGCAATTCAGAGGCGCTGTTCCTCCTTCAAAGAGTCCGAGACGAAGCGCACCGTTTCGCGATCACCTACCAGCGGTCGAAACGCCGGGCAGACATCTCGAGCGTTCTCACCGACATCCCCGGGCTGGGCCCGGCGAGAGTCAAGTCGTTGCTGCGGCATTTCGGCTCGGTCGCGAAGCTCAAACAGGCAACGCCCGAAGCCATCACCGAAGTCGCCGGCATCGGCCCCGCCCTGGCCACAGCAATCCACGCCCAGTTGAACAGTCGATAGGCTGGGGAGGACAGCCGGATCACGCCGGTTGCCCAACGGAAAGTGCAGGAAACGGTGGAACAGCCGATCCCTCAGGAAGTACTGATCGTCACGGGCATGTCCGGCGCCGGCCGGTCCACGGTGGCGAACGCACTGGAGGATCTCGACTGGTACGTCGTCGACAACCTTCCACCGCAGATGCTCCGGCCGCTCATCGACCTGGCCGAACGGGCGGGGGGAGAGCTGCCCAGGATCGCCGCTGTCGTCGACGTTCGCGGCCGCGACTTCTTCAGCGACTTCCAGCAGATGATTCAGAAGCTTCGTTCAGGAACCAAGCTCCGGGTCGTTTTCCTCGACGCGACGGATGCCGCACTGGTCCGCCGATTCGACGCGGTCCGCCGCCCGCACCCCCTCCAGGGTGCAGGGACGATCCTCGACGGCATCGCGAACGAACGCACGAGGACTGCCGCAGTGCGAGAGTCCAGCGACATCGTGATCGACACCTCTGACCTCAACGTGCACCAGCTTGCCACCAAGACGGCCGAGCTTTTCGCTGCTGAGGGCACACCGGGAGTTCGGCTCACCGTGATGAGTTTCGGCTTCAAATACGGCCTACCATCGGACGCCGACACGGTCGCAGACGCCCGATTCCTGCCCAACCCGTTTTGGGTTCCAGAGCTTCGGGCGCATACTGGACTGGACGCCGAAGTCAGCGACTTCGTGCTCGACCAGCCCGGCGCCAGGGAATTCCTCGACAGTTATGCGACGGCCCTCGCCCCGGTTCTGGCCGGGTATCAGCGCGAAAACAAACGTTTCGCCACGTTCGCCATCGGCTGCACGGGCGGAAAACATCGCTCCGTCGCTCTCGCACTTCAGCTCGCGGACAAGCTCGCCGAGCTGCCCGGAGTGGCCACGAGCGTCAAACACAGGGACCTCGGACGCGAATAACAGCGCCCGGTCCGAAATTCGACTTCACCACACGAGATAGGACAACGATTGGCACTGACTGCTGAGGTCAAAGAAGAACTGGCCGGGATCGTGGAATCGAAGACAGCCGTTCGGGCTGCTGAGCTGACCTCAATCCTTCGCTTCAGCGGTGGGCTCCACCTCATCTCCAGCCGCATCGCCATCGAATCGGAACTGGAAACCCCGCAGCTCGCCCGTCGCATCCGCAAGGACCTCGCCGAACTGTACGGCGTGCGCAGCGATGTCAGCATGACGAGCGGTTCCGGGACCCGCAGGGGCGAGTCCTACCTGGTTCGCGTCCAGGACGGAGGCGAGACCCTCGCGCGCCAGACCGGCCTGCTCGACGCCCGGCGCCGGCCGATCCGTGGCCTGCCGAACCGTCTCACGACGGGAACCAAAGCCGAACTCGCCGCCGTCTGGCGCGGAGCGTTCCTCGCAGCGGGAAGCCTCACCGACCCCGGTCGCTCGGCAGCCCTCGAGATCACCTGCCCGGGCAACGAATCGGCGATGGCCCTCGTCGGGGCGGCTGGTCGTCTCGGCGTCGCAGCCAAGGCACGGGAGGTGCGAGGCGTTCACCGTGTCGTCATCCGCGACGGCGAAGCGATCAGCGCGATGCTCGTTCTCATGGGAGCGCACGGCACGGTCAAGGCGTGGGAGGAACTCCGTCAACGCCGGGAGGTTCGCGCCACAGCCAACCGCCTGGTCAACTTCGACGATGCGAACCTCCGCCGATCGGCCCAGGCCGCCGTCGCTGCCTGCGCACGTGTCGAACGCGCCATGGAGATCCTCAGCGACGACATCCCGGAACACCTGCGCTATGCCGGGGAGCTTCGGCTGCGCTTCCGGGATGCGAGCCTCGACGAACTCGGCCACCACGCAGACCCTCCGATGACCAAGGATGCGATTGCCGGCCGGATCCGTCGCCTCCTGGCCATGGCAGACAAACGTGCCCAGGACCTCGGGCTGCCTGGGACGGACGCCAACCTCCCGCCCGGTCTCGACGACGTCTGATCCGTTCCACGCCCCACCCCAACGGCTCAAGGGACCTGACTAGACTGGAAACGTCGGCCTGAGCCGCATCACAGGCGGCCGGCGACACAAGAAGAGGAGACATAAACAATGGCTGAATACACCCTCCCTGACCTCCCGTATGACTACTCGGCACTCGAGCCGAGCATCTCAGGGGCCATCATGGAACTGCACCATTCCAAGCACCACCAGACCTATGTGACCGGAGCGAACACCGCGCTCGCACAGTTGGCTGAGGCACGGGACTCCGACAACCTCGCTAACGTCAACAAGCTGGAGAAGGACCTCGCCTTCAACCTTGGCGGCCACGTCAACCACTCGATTTTCTGGACCAACCTTTCGCCGAACGGCGGCGACAAGCCCACCGGCGAGCTTGCCTCTGCGATCGACGAGTACTTCGGCTCATTCGACAAGTTCCGCGCCCACTTCACCGCGGCCGCCCTCGGCGTCCAGGGTTCCGGCTGGGCTGTGCTCGCCTGGGATTCGATCGGCCAGAAACTCATCGTCCAGCAGTTCTTCGACCAGCAGTCCAACTTCGCGGCAGGCACCGTCCCGGTGCTGATGCTCGACGTCTGGGAGCACGCCTACTACCTCGACTACAAGAACGTCCGCGCCGACTACGTCAAGGCGTTCTGGAACATCACCAACTGGGAGAACGTCCAACAGCGTTTCCTCACCGCCCGCGAGAAGACCGCCGGGCTCCTGCTACTGTCATAACCGACATGGTCGTCCGGGTTACCCGGACGACCATTTCCTTCTCCCACCCCAACGGTCCAACACAAGAATGCGCTTCGGCGCCACAGAAACAGGAGAGATCCTTGTCCGTAAAGATCGGTATCAACGGGTTCGGCCGCATCGGCCGCAACTACTTCCGCGCAGCTCTTGCCAAGGGCAGCGACCTCGAAATTGTCGCGGTCAATGACCTCACCGACAACAAGACTCTTGCCCACCTTCTCAAGTACGACTCGATCAACGGCCGTCTCGACGCCACCGTCGAGTTCGACGGCGAGCAGATCGTCGTCGACGGCAAGGCCATCAAGGTGTTCGCCGAGCGCGACCCGGCGAACCTGCCATGGGGCGAGCTCGGTGTCGACATCGTCATCGAGTCCACCGGTTTCTTCACCGACGCTGTCGACGCCAAAAAGCACATCACCGCTGGTGCCAAGAAGGTCCTGATCTCTGCGCCGGCCAAGGGCGAGGACGCGACGTTCGTTCTGGGCGTCAACGAACACCTGTACGACCCGGAGAACCACCACATCATCTCCAACGCATCCTGCACGACGAACTGCCTCGCGCCGCTCGCCAAGGTCTTCAACGACGAGTTCGGTATCGAACGCGGACTGATGACCACCGTGCACGCCTACACCGCAGATCAGAACCTGCAGGACGGCCCGCACAGCGACCTCCGTCGTGCACGCGCAGCCGCAGTCAACATCGTCCCGACCTCCACCGGTGCAGCGAAGGCGATCGGCCTCGTCCTGCCCGAGCTGAAGGGCAAGCTCGACGGCTTCGCGCTCCGCGTCCCGGTTCCGACCGGCTCGATCACCGATTTGACCGTCGAGTCGTCCCGTCCGGTCACGGTCGACGAGGTCAAGGCGGCGTACAAGGCTGCAGCCGAAGGCCCGCTCAAGGGAATCCTCAAGTACACCGAAGACGAGATCGTCTCGAGCGACATCGTCGCCGACCCGCACTCGTCCATCTTCGACGCCGGCCTCCTGCGCGTCATGGGCAACCAGGTCAAGCTGGTGAGCTGGTACGACAACGAGTGGGGTTACTCCAACCGCCTCGTCGACCTCACCGAGTACGTCGCAGACCGTCTCTAGAAACGCAGCCGTGTCGCTTCGCACTCTCGAATCGCTTGGCTCGATCGCCGGCACGCGCATCGTCGTTCGGTGTGACCTCAATGTTCCTCTCAAGGACGGGGTCATCACCGACGACGGGCGCGTGCGCGCATCGCTGCCCACGCTGAAAGCCCTGCTCGACAACGGAGCACGGGTTGTCGTGATCTCGCACCTGGGTCGGCCCGACGGCGCCCCGGACGCCCGGTACAGCCTCGCCCCCGTGGCCAAGCGGCTCTCCGAGCTTCTCGGTTCCGTGGTTCCCTTCGCTTCCGACACCGTCGGCCCCGACGCACAGAAGGTCGTCGACGCACTCCAAGACGGCCAGGTCGCCATCCTGGAGAACCTCAGGTTCAACCCGGGGGAGACCAGCAAGGACGAGGAAGAACGCACCGTCTTCGCCCAGAAGCTCGCTGCCTTCGGCGACGCATTCGTCTCCGACGGGTTCGGCGTCGTGCACCGCAAGCAGGCCAGCGTGTACGAGCTCCCGAAGCTCCTGCCGAGCGCGGCCGGTCAGCTGATCTCCACCGAACTCGATGTCCTCGATCGGCTCACCGAGTCGCCTGAGCGCCCGTACACCGTCGTCCTCGGCGGATCGAAGGTCTCCGACAAACTCGGGGTCATCGGTCATCTGCTGCCCAGGGTCGACACTCTCCTCATCGGCGGAGGGATGCTCTTCACCTTCCTGGCCGCTCAAGGGCACAAGGTCGGCTCGAGCCTGCTCGAGAAGGACCAGCTCGACACGGTGAGGGGTTACCTCGCCGAGGCGGAAAAGCTCGGAGTCGACATCGTCCTGCCGACGGATGTCGTCGTCGCGGCGTCGTTCAGTGCGGACGCGGAGCACGTCGTCCAGGCCGCTGACGCCATCGAAGACACTGCTTTCGGCGCCTCCGGCCTCGGCCTTGACATCGGGCCTGAGACGTCGGCCCGCTTCGCCGACATCATCCGTGCATCCCGAACCGTGTTCTGGAACGGGCCGATGGGTGTCTTCGAACTCGCGCCGTTCGCCGCGGGAACCAAGACCGTCGCGCAGGCGCTCACTGACGTCGATGGACTCAGTGTGGTCGGTGGCGGCGACTCAGCAGCCGCGGTGCGCGAACTGGGCTTCGACGACGATCAATTCGGACACATATCGACCGGTGGCGGCGCGAGCCTCGAATTCCTCGAGGGCAAGCGGCTCCCGGGACTGGAGATTTTGGGATGGGAACAATGACAGGATCCGTTCGACGGACGCCGCTGATCGCGGGCAACTGGAAGATGAACCTGGATCACCTCCAGTCCATCGCTTTTGTCCAGAAGCTCGCCTGGGGTCTGGCAGATGCCAAACACGACGTGGCCAGCGTGGAGGTGGCGGTCTTTCCGCCGTTCACCGACCTGCGCAGCGTGCAGACGCTCGTCGCGGCCGACAAGCTCCCGATCGCCTTCGGCGCTCAGGACCTGTCTGAGCACGACTCCGGCGCGTACACCGGGGAGATCTCCGGTGCGTTCCTCACCGCCCTCGACTGCGGCTACGTTCTCATCGGGCACTCCGAACGGCGCACACTGCACGCTGAGTCGGACGAGCAGGTCTCAGGAAAGGTCCGCGCGGCGCTCAGGCACAACCTGGTGCCGATCATCTGTGTGGGCGAGACCGCAGAGGATCTCGAGAAGCACGGCCCAAGCGCCGTGCCCGTCGCGCAGCTGAGAGCGGCCATCGCCGGCATCACATCGACAGTCGACATCGTCGTGGCCTACGAGCCAGTCTGGGCGATCGGCTCCGGCCAGGCGGCCACCCCTGAGCAGGCCGAGCAGGTGGCGGCAGCTTTGCGGGCCGTGCTCGTCGAGGCCCTGGGGGAAGACGTGGCCCAGAAGACACGCATCCTCTACGGCGGGTCGGTCAAGTCATCGAACATCGCCGGGTTCATGCGTGAGCCCAATGTCGACGGCGCACTCGTCGGAGGCGCGAGCCTCGACGTGAACGAGTTCTCGAGCATCGTGCGGTACCAGAAGCACGTCGGACTCTGACGGCCGCAGCCTCACGCTATAATTGAGCGCGGTTCATGGAACTCCATGGCCGCCACATGAAAGGTCCTTTGTGGAGATACTCCAGGTCGTTTTGCAGGTGGTGCTCGGAATCACGAGCCTCCTGCTCACATTCCTCATCCTCTTGCACAAGGGGCGCGGTGGTGGATTGTCGGATATGTTCGGCGGCGGCATGGGATCGAGCCTTGGCTCATCCGGTGTTGCCGAACGTAACCTCAACCGGTTCACCGTCGTACTCGCTCTCGTTTGGTTCAGCTCGATCGTTGCGCTTGGTCTCATCACCAAGTTCTCCGTGGGCGTGTAGGAGGAACATATGGCTGCCGGAGGTAGCGCAATTCGTGGTTCACGTGTGGGTGCAGGCCCAATGGGCGAGCAGGACCATGGCTTCCATGCTGATCGCATCGCGGTCTCGTACTGGGACATCCTCGGCAACGAGACGGTCCGGCATTTCTCTGCCAGCCTTCCCGACGACGAGATCCCCGAAACGATCGACAGCCCGTCATCCGGTCTCCCGGCCGGGCGCAACCAGGCCAACCCGCCTGAGATCGCCAAGCTGGAGCCGTACAAGACTCACCTCGCGTATGTGAAGGAGCGTCGCACCGAGGAAGAGGCTGAGGCCCTTCTCGATGAGGCACTCCAGCAGCTGCGCGCGCGACGCGGAACCGCACAGTAATACTCGCGCTCCGGTGTGACCGGAACAGAAGAAGCCCCCGTCGGAATCGACGGGGGCTTCTTCTGTGACTGCGAGCAGGCTCAGTAGCTCGGGGCGATGAGATTCTCGGGGACTTCGGATGCCGCGTCGGCGTCGACGAAGAACACCGTCCGTTTGCGGCCCTTCATCCCGGCGATGGGAACCTCGGTGTATGCGGCGCCGGCAAGGGCGAGACCGAGGACCGACGCCTTGTCTGCTCCGGAGAGCGCCACCCAGATCCGCTGCGACGAATTGATCGCCGAGCGGGTGAGGCTGATGCGCTCAGGGGGCGGCTTGGGGGAGTTGCGCACAGCCACAACCGTCGCGTCACGTTCGAGGACCTCAGGTCGGTCAGGGAACAGGGATGCCGTGTGGCCGTCAGGACCCACGCCGAGGAAGGTGATATCGAAGCGGGGCAGCCGGTTCTCGCCGTCGGCGTTCGCCGCCAGCTCTTCCGCGTAGGCCGCCGCCGCCGCATCCAGGTCGAGCGAGCCGTCCGAGGACGCGCAGGCGTGAATGTTGGCCGCGGGGATGTCGATGTGATCGAGCAGAGCCTCCCGCGCTTTGGCCTCGTTACGCTCAGGGTCACCAGCCGGGAGCCAACGCTCGTCGCCCCACCAGAAGTGCACGCGGGACCAGTCGACGCTGTCCCTTGCGGGCGACGCGTTGATGGAGCCGAGGATCTTGATCGCGACACGGCCGCCCTCGAGCACGAGGTTGACCCGGTCGTACTCGTCGAGCAGGTCGACCGTCTTGGTCAGGAACCGTGCCGTGATGGAGGCAGCCAGGGCGTCGCTGTCGGCGTGCACGAGCACGCGTCGTTCGTTCGTCATTGAGTCTTACCTTCCCCGGTGGCGCTCTCCACATCGAGCTGGCGCACACCCTTGGTGATCACTTCACCGTACAACGGATCAGGGTCGAGCCGGCGCAGTTCCTCGGCGAGGCAGTCGCGCAGACTCCGCCTCGGCAGGCTCAACTCATGAGTCGGCTGATTTGGCTGTGTGAGTTTAGCGATGGTGTCGTGCGGGCGCTCCAGCACGATGTCTCCGCTCGCGCGGGTCAGTCGCACCCCGTGGATGCCGGTATCGCCTGAGCCTCGAGCGGTCAGCTCCTGGACAACGGGCACCTGAAGCTGCATCTGCAGCCAGGCGGCGAGCAGGACTGTGGACGTCGAGTCGGCGGCACCGGCCACCGTCACGCCGGTCACCGGTTCATAGGGTGGCTGGTCGAGAACCGCGGCGAGCTGAGCACGCCAGAGGGTGAGCCTGGTCCACGCAAAATCCGTGTCGCCAGGCGCGTACGCGCGGGACAGGTCCAGAAGGGCCGCATGCGGGTCCTCGTGCTCGGAGGCATCCGTTATCCGGCGCTGAGCGATCTGACCGATCGCCGTTTTGGCCACGTCGACCGGTGCCTCGATCGGCCACCAGGCGACCACGGGGGCGTCGGGCAGGAGCAGGCCGTTGATGAGGCTGACCTCGTTGTCGGCTGCTTCACCATATGCGCGCAGGATGATCACTTCGCTTGCGCCGGCGTCCCCACCGACCCGGATCTGCGCGTCGATCCGCGCGGAGTCGCCGTTGCTCGCCGGAATCCTGGAGAACACGAGGACCCGCATCGGATGCTCGCGGGATGCGTCGTTCGCTGCTTCGATCGCCTCCTCCTCTTCGCCCAGCTGCGAGACGATGACGAGGGTGAGAACGCGGCCGAGCGCGACGGCTCCGCCGTCTTCCCGCAGGGTGACGAGTCGCTTCGACAGTTTGCTGATGGTGGTGTCGGGCAGATCGACAATCATGGTCGCCTCCAAGTGCGTCCGTCGCGGGCCAAAAGCTCGTCGGCGGAGTTCGGGCCCCAGGAGCCCGGCAGGTACTGTTCGAGAGGACCGCCCTGAGCGGCCCAGTATTCTTCGATCGGGTCGAGGATCTTCCACGACAGCTCGACCTCCGCGTGCCGAGGGAACAAAGGCGGGTCGCCGAGCAGTACATCGAGGATGAGTCGCTCGTACGCCTCAGGGCTCGCCTCGGTGAACGCGTGGCCGTAACCGAAGTCCATGGTCACGTCGCGCACCTGGGTGCCGGCACCTGGAACCTTGGAACCGAAGCGGATGGTCACACCCTCGTCCGGCTGCACCCTGATGACGAGGGCGTTCTGGCCGAGCTCGGATGTCTGGCTTTCCGCGAAAAGGAACTGCGGCGCGCGTTTGAACACGACGGCGATTTCGGTCACCCGGCGGCCGAGGCGCTTGCCTGCCCGAAGGTAGAACGGGACGCCGTCCCAGCGACGGGTCTTGATGTCGAGACGCATCGCCGCGTAGGTCTCGGTGGTGGAGTCGGAGGACATGCCGTCCTCTTCGAGGAAGCCTGGCACCTTCTCGCCCCCCTGCCAACCGCCTGCGTACTGACCACGAGCGGTCGCAGTGCCGAGATCCGCCGGCAGGCTCACAGCGGCGAGAACCTTCTCCTTTTCGGCCCGGAGGTCCTTCGCGTCGAACGACAGGGGCTCCTCCATGGCCGTGAGAGCGAGAAGCTGCAGGATGTGGTTCTGGATGACGTCGCGCGCGGCGCCGATCCCGTCGTAGTACCCCGCCCGTCCGCCGACGCCGATGTCCTCCGCCATGCTGATCTGCACGTGGTCGACGAAATGCGAGTTCCAGATCGGCTCGAACATCTGATTCGCGAAGCGCAGCGCGAGGATGTTCTGCACCGTCTCCTTGCCCAGGTAGTGGTCGATCCGGAACACGGAGTCGGCCGGGAAGACCGATTCGACGACGGTGTTCAGCTCGCGAGCAGTCTTGAGGTTGGACCCGAACGGCTTCTCGATGACCACTCGGCGCCACTGGCCTTCGCTGGCGTCCGCGAGTCCTGAACGTCGCAGCTGCTCGGTGACAGCGGGGAACGCCTTCGGCGGGATCGACAGGTAGAACGCATGGTTGCCCATGGTCCCGCGCTCGACATCCAGCTTCTCGACGGTCTCCTTGAGGTGCTCGAACGCCTTGTCGTCACTGAACTCGCCCGGGACGAAGCGGATGCCCTGTGCGAGCTGATTCCAGACTTCCTCCCGGTATTCCGTGCGGGCGTATGTCTTCACCGCTTCGTGCACGACCTCCATGAAGTCCTGGTCCTCCCAGTCTCTCCTGGCGAAACCCACCAGGGAGAAACCGGGAGGAAGCAGTCCCCGGTTCGCGAGGTCGTAAACCGCCGGCATCAGCTTCTTGCGGGACAGGTCACCTGTCACACCGAAGATGATGAGTCCGCTTGGCCCGGCGATGCGGTTCAGACGACGATCGGAATCCACCCGAAGGGGGTTGGATTCGGGGGTGATATCCACCGGGGACATGCAGCTCCTAGGTAACGGCCAACCAGCGTTCGCTAGTTGATGGCCTCAAACAATGACACGATGTTGTTCTCCGGATCCGTCAGGCGAAGAGTGACGACCGGGCGACCGGCATCCGCGAGCACGCTCGCATCGCCCTGCGCCTGCGCCTGGATCAGCTGACCGAAGGTGAACGGGCGACCTGGGACGTCCAGGTCGGTCGGGGAGTCCTGGGTGATCTGCAGGAAAACGCCTACCGCTGGACCGCCCTTGTGGAACTGTCCGGTGGAGTGCAGGAACCGCGGGCCCCACCCGAAGGTGACCGGCCGTCCGGCAACACCAGCGAGCATGCTGCGGATGCCTTCCAGCTGGGGGAGTGCGACCCGGTCGACATAGGCCTGCACCGCGAGGTAGCCGTTGTCGTCAAGTTGAGCGACCAAAGCGTCGATCGCCTGCTTCACCGTCGCCGCCTGCCCAAGCACCCTCGCGTCGCCGCGTACTTCGATGCCGTTCTCGGAGAACAGCGGCGCTGTCGGCTCCGGGCGTGCGTCGAGGAGGCCGCGCGTTGCGATCTTGGCAGATTCCACGTCAGGCTGGTCGAAGGGGTTGATGCCGAGGATCCGTCCGGCAATCACCGTCGCGTATTCCCAGACCAGGATCTGCGCACCGAGCGTACCCGAGACAAGGATCTCGCCCTCGTGACGGTCCCGCGGGAACAGGTGCAGCTGGGTGGCGTCATCGACCAGGCGGACCACCTGGACGTCGGGGTATCCGCCGGAGAGTTCGGGAGCGAACGTGTCGACGACGACGGGCAGCAGCCCCGTGCCCTGCTTACCGGTCGACTCAGCCAGAAGCTGTTCAGCCCAGTCGGCGAATCCGACGATGTGCGTGCCGTCGGCGACGATGGCCAGCTTGTCGCGAAGCGGGCTCGTCCCGGCGATCGCCGCGCCGAGGATCAGGCCAGGGTTGTGCTTGTCATCGATCGACAGCTCCACGGCGACCGAATCCGCCTCATCCAGAAGCGCACCGACGTCGACACCCGCCAGCCCTGACGGCACCAGGCCGAAAGCGGTGAGAGCCGAGTACCGGCCGCCGACGTTCGGGTCGGCGTTGAAGACGCGGTAGCCGGCTTCACGGGCGGAGGCGTCGAGCGGGGAGCCCGGGTCGGTGACGACGATGATGCGGCCGCGCGGGTCGATTCCGGCGTCGGTGAACGCTTTCTCGTACGCGCGGCGCTGGCTGTCCGTCTCAACGGTCGACCCGGATTTCGACGACACGACGAGGGCGGATGCCTCAAGTCGGTCGGCGAGGGCCGCGAGGACCTGGCCGGGAGCCGTCGAATCGAGAACCGTCAGGTTGCCGCCCAGGGTGCGGGTGATCACCTCGGGCGCGAGGGACGAGCCACCCATCCCGGCGAGGACGATGTGCTCCACTCCTGCTTCCGAGAGTTCGGCGCGGAGCGCCTCGATCTCGGGAACCAGGGGACGCGAGACCGTGGTCGCCTCGGTCCAGCCGAGCCGCTTGGACGCTTCCTCCTCCGAGTTCGAACCCCATAGGGCGGCGTCCTGACCGGTGATCCCTGAAGCGACCATGTCGGCCACGAGAGTGGGCACGACCGCGTCTACCGCAGCCTGTGCGGCGCCGGAGACGTGGATCTTGAAGCTCATTTTGCGGCCGCCAGTGCTTGGGTGACGGTGTCAAGGAGCTCATTCCAGGAGACGATGAACTTCTCAACGCCCTCCTTCTCGAGGAGCGCGGTGACGTCGTCATATGAGATGCCGAGGGCTGCGATGGCGTCGAGGGCCTTGTTCGCCTCGTCGTACGAACCGGTGACGGTGTCGCCGTCGATCTGGCCGTGGTCGAAGGTCGCCTCGAGGGTCTTCTCAGGCATGGTGTTGACCACACCATCGGCGACGAGCTGGGTCACGTAGAGGGTGTCTGGCAGGTTCGGGTCCTTGACTCCGGTCGACGCCCACAGCGGACGCTGCTTGTTGGCACCGGCGGCGAGCAGACCTGCAGCGCGCTCCGAAGCGAAGGTCTGCTCGAAGACCTCGTAGGCGAGCTGGGCGTTGGCGACGCCCGACTTGCTCTTGAGCGCGAGCGCCTCGTCGGTACCGACGGCCACAAGACGCTTGTCGATCTCGGTGTCGACACGCGACACGAAGAAGGAGGCGACGGAGTGGATGGTGGACAGGTCGATGCCAGCCGCTTTGGCCTGCTCGAGGCCGGTGAGGTAGGCGTTCATGACCTCGCGGTAACGCTGCAGGCTGAAGATGAGCGTGACGTTGACGCTGATGCCTGCCGCAATCGCGGCGGTGATGGCTTCGAGGCCTTCGACCGTTGCCGGGATCTTGATCATCACGTTGGGCTTGTCGATCTTCGCCCAGAGCTGCTTGGCTTCCGCGATGGTCGCTGCGGCGTCGTGGGCGAGGCGAGGCTCGACCTCGATCGAGACCCGGCCGTCGAAACCGTTCGAGGCGTCGTAGATCGGGCGGAACAGGTCAGCGGCCCGAGAGACGTCGGCGGTGGTGATTTCGAAGACCGCCTCGGTGACGTCCTTGCCCGCTGCCGCGAGTTCGGAGACCTGCTCGGCGTAGCTTTCACCGTTGCTGAGGGCCTGGGCGAAGATCGTCGGGTTGGTGGTGACCCCGACGACGTTGCGGGTGTCGATGAGCTGCTGGAGGCTGCCGGAGTCCATCCGGCCTCGGGACAGGTCGTCGAGCCAGATGCTGACGCCTGCATCGGAAAGCTGGGCGGTGGGGGTGTTCTCAGTCATGATTTTTCCTTCTGCCCGGTGTTACTTGCCGAGCGTTTCTTTGGCGGCGGCGACGACGGCTTCAGTGGTGATGCCGAACTCGCGGAACAGGGTCTTGTAGTCAGCTGACGCACCGAAGTGCTCGATCGACACGGAACGACCGGCATCGCCGACGATACTCCTCCAGGTCAACGCGAGGCCGGCCTCTACCGATACCCGGGCGGTGACGCCAGAGGGGAGGACCTTCTCCTGGTACGCGGCGTCCTGCTCTTCGAACCATTCCAGGCAGGGAACCGAGACGACGCGGGCGTTCACGCCGTCGGCCTTGAGCGCTTCGCGGGCGTTCACGGCTAGCTGCACCTCGGAACCGGTTGCGATCAGGATGACGTCGGGGGTGCCGTTCGGAGCTTCGGCGAGGATGTACGCACCCTTTACGACGTTCGATGCGGCGGCGAAGGTCTCACCGGATGCCTCACCGGTGCCGCGTTCGAACACCGGAATATTCTGGCGAGTCAGCGCGATTCCTGCCGGCCCGCCACGGCGGGCGAGGATCTCCTGCCAGGCGTAGCCGACCTCGTTTGCGTCGCCGGGACGGACGACGGCGAGGTTCGGGATGGCGCGGAGGGTGGCGAGCTGCTCGATCGGCTGGTGCGTCGGGCCGTCTTCACCGAGCGCGACGGAGTCATGGGTCCAGACGAAGATCGACGGCACGTTCATCAGCGCCGCAAGCCGGACAGCCGGACGCATGTAGTCGCTGAAGATCAGGAACGTTCCACCGTAGGCGCGGGTGGGGCCGTGCAGGACGATGCCGTTGAGAATCGCACCCATGGCGTGCTCACGGATGCCGAAGTGCAGCACACGGCCGTACTCGTTGCCGGTCCATTCGCCGGTGGAGTGCTCGCTCGGAACGAATGAGGCGGCACCTTCGATGGTGGTGTTGTTGGATTCGGCGAGGTCTGCCGAACCGCCCCAGAGTTCGGGGATGACCGGTCCGAGCGCGTTGAGGACCTTCCCGGATGCCGCACGCGTCGACACATCCTTGCCCGGTTCGAAGACCGGAAGTGCGTCTTCGACGCCGTCGGGCAGTTCACCGGTGAGCAGGCGGTCGAGGAGAGCGCTCTTTTCCGGGTTTGCGGTCTTCCAGGCGTCGAAGCCCTTCTGCCATTCGGCCCGATCAGCGGCGCCACGCTCGACGGCCTTGCGGGTGTGGGCGAGGACCTCATCGGAGACGACGAAGCTCTCGGCCGGGTCGAAGCCGAGGACTTCCTTCACCGCGGCGAGTTCGTCTGCACCGAGCGCTGAACCGTGGATCTTTCCGGTGTTCTGCTTCTTCGGGCTCGGCCATCCGATGATCGTCTTGAGGATGATCAGCGAGGGGCGGGTGGTTTCGGCCTTCGCAGCTTCGATGGCGTCGTTCAGCGCGTGGATGTCCTCGACGTAGTCGCCGGTCTTCTTCCAGTCGACCGTCTGCACGTGCCAGTGGTATGACTCGTAGCGCTTGGCGACGTCCTCGGTGAAAGCGATGTTGGTGTCGTCTTCGATCGAAATCTGGTTGGAGTCGTAGATGGCGATGAGGTTGCCGAGCTGCTGGTGGCCTGCGAGCGAGGATGCCTCGCTGGTGATGCCTTCCTGCAGGTCGCCGTCGCCGGCGACGACGTAGACGAAGTGGTCGAACGGGCTCTTGCCTGCGGCCGTGTCCGGGTCGAGCAGACCGCGCTCGTAGCGTGCCGCGTAGGCGAAGCCCACGGCTGAGGCGAGTCCCTGACCGAGCGGTCCTGTGGTGATTTCAACGCCGTCGGTGTGGCCGAATTCGGGGTGTCCAGGAGTGAGTGATCCCCAGGTGCGAAGCGACTTGAGGTCGTCGAGCTCGAGTCCGTAACCGCCCAGGTACAACTGGACGTACTGAGTCAGCGAGCTGTGGCCGACGGAGAGCACGAAGCGGTCCCGTCCAAGCCAGTGCTGATCGCTCGGGTCACGCCGCATCACCTTCTGGAAGAGCAGGTAGGCGGCCGGCGCGAGGCTCATGGCCGTACCCGGGTGGCCGTTCCCGACCTTCTCGACCGCATCCGCTGCGAGGAGGCGGGCGGTGTCAACCGCCGTGTTGTCAATGGAATCCCATTGCAAAGCTGCCACTTTAGTGACCCTTCTGATCGAAATCGTCGGGCCATCTCTGGTCCGGCGCTGAGGCGCGATACACGCACATTGGCTTCATTGGCTCCGCCGCACGCGACCCGTCCCGCAGGAGAGCAGGAAGAACTCAGCGCCGCGAACGGTTAGGCGAGCGTCTCCAGTATAGGGAACCCAGCACCCAGGTGCCGGGATGGTTGCGCCAGACGACGAGCCTTCCATCGGCCATGCCGTCGCGGAGTTCTCGCCTAGAATGGGGTGGCAAGCCACCGGTAAGAGGAGCGATGAACATTGCTGTAGAAGACCGCGTCACGCCACAACGCGTGAACGCCGTCGACAAAGTCAAAGGGTACATCTCCCTCACGAAACCCCGGGTGATGGAACTTCTCCTGGTGACAACCATCCCCGTGATGATCCTCGCGCAAGGCGGCATTCCCGACCTCTGGCTCGTGCTGGCAACGGTGATCGGTGGGTCGCTCAGCGCAGGGTCCGCCGGTGCCTTCAACTGCTACATCGACCGTGACATCGACAGGGTGATGAAGCGCACGAGCAATCGCCCGCTGGTCACCGGCGTCCTGAGCCCCAGGGAAGCACTCGTCTTCTCCTGGGTGCTCGCCGTGGCATCCACCGTTTGGCTGTACCTGACCACGAACGCGCTCACAGCGGCGCTCTCGGTCGGTGCCATCTTCTTCTACGTCGTGATCTACACGCTTTGGCTCAAGCGCTGGACCTCGCAGAACATCATTTGGGGTGGCATCGCCGGCTGCTTCCCTGTGCTCATCGGCTGGTCTGCGGTTGCGAACTCGCTGAGCTGGGCACCGTTCATCCTCTTCGCGGTGGTGTTCCTATGGACTCCGCCTCACTACTGGCCGCTGTCGATGAAATACCGTGACGACTACAAGTCGGCCGGCGTTCCGATGCTCTCCGTGGTCCGCGGCCGTGCGCAGGTGGGACTGCAGGTCATCCTGTACGCGTGGGCGACGGTTGCCTGCTCCCTGCTGCTCATCCCGGTCGCATCGATGGGGATCGTCTACACGGTCGTCGCCGTGGCATCCGGCGGTTGGTTCATCTTTGAGACGCACCGCCTGTACAACCTGGCCATTCACCACGAGAAGGTGTCGCCGATGCGCGTCTTCCACGGGTCGATCAGTTACCTCACGTTGTTGTTCCTGGCCGTCGGGATCGACCCGCTGCTGCCGTTCTGACCCGCTGCGGTTCTCGCGTGAGGGCGCCCAGAGCGCTGTGCGCGGGGAGCGCCGCGAGTCGCTGAGGGCACGAAGGGCTGCTCCCCGAGATTCGGAGCGAGCACGACAGACCCCTCAGCACCGCTGAAACCCTAGGGTGCCCGCAACGTCTCGGCAGGTTCCACCGCGACGGGCGCGGACGCCGACACTGTGAGATTGAGCACGGTCATGGTCATCGCAGCGGCGAGAACACAGGCGAGCACCATGTGCAGGCCGACCAGGATCTCCGGGAGGCCCATCCGTGCCTGCGCGACACCGACGACGATCTGCACGCCCTCGATCACGAGGAGGAGTGCGGAGGGGAAGCGGAGGCTCGGCACCGGAATCAGCCACGCGGCCGCAACGATCACGACCGTCAGCGCGAGGGTGATGTATGCCGGCCACGAGTGGACGTGCTGCAGCAGTTCCGAATCCAGTCCGTTACGCGCAGCGCCCTTGTCTCCGGCATGCGGGCCGGAGCCTGTGGTGAGGATGCCGACCACGATCGTCACTGCGACGAAGAACGCCGCGGCGTGGGTGCTCGCTGCCAGCCAGGCCGGAGCGGTGCGCACCGTGGCGCTGTTGCCGCGATAGACCCGGAAGACAAGGACCGCGCCGAGGACGACGAGCACGATGCTGAGCACGAAGTGCAGCCCGACGACGTATGGGTTGAGTCCGCTGAGCACGGTGATCCCGCCGATGACCGCCTGGAACAGAACGCTGCAGGCCGGGATGACGGTGAGGATGAAGATGTCCCTGCGCTGCTCCCGGTACTTCAGCACGAACAGCACCGCCAGAATCGCGATGATCTGAAGGACGAAGAAGAGGGTGCGGTTGCCGAACTCGATCACGCCATGAATGCCCATTTCAGGCGTCGACACGAACGATTCAGCGGTGCACCTGGGCCAGGTCGGGCAGCCGAGCCCTGAACCGGTGAGCCGCACGGCGCCCCCTGTGCCGACGAGCGTCGTCTGCGCGGCGAGGTTCAGCCACGCGATCACGCGGACCCGACGGTCGACGCTGGTCGGGAGCCAGTCCCAGAAACGTCTGGCGGCCTGTGCGATCGTGTTCACTGTCGAGTGTTCCTCTACTTGTGTTGTTACTGTGACTGGCTCGCTGCCTGCTGCTATTCACCCGCAAACCCTGTAGAATCGAGGGGTTCATGCATTTAAGTCTGGCACTCGCCAGCGAACGGCGCGGGAGCAGCGCGGCCCCCGTCCTTGAACAATTGTAGATACGCAAATCAGCCGCCCGCACACTCTGAGCAACTCCTGTTGTCCAGTCGTGCGCGGGAATGCGACGCGCAGAAATCCTGTTACGCAGCTGAGAAGGAAAGAGGTTGACATGTCAGATGTTTTGATTGACCGCCCCGAACTCGCGAGCCTTGGGCAGTACGAATTCGGCTGGGCGGACTCTGACACCGCGGGCGCTTCTGCCCGACGCGGCGTGTCGCCCGAAGTCGTCTCCGACATCTCCGCTCTCAAGAGCGAACCCGATTGGATGCTGCAACGCCGGCTCAAGGGCCTCGCCCTGTTCGAGCGCAAGCCGATGCCGACCTGGGGAGCCGACCTCTCCGAAATCGACTTCGACAACATCAAGTACTTCGTCCGCTCCACCGAGAAGCAGGCGCAGACCTGGGATGACCTCCCCGATGACATCAAAAACACCTACGAGAAGCTTGGAATCCCCGAGGCGGAGCGCCAGCGGCTCGTCTCCGGCGTCGCCGCCCAGTATGAGTCCGAGGTCGTTTACCACCAGATCAACGAGGACCTCGAACGCCAGGGCGTCATCTTCATGGACACTGACACGGCTCTCAAGGAGCACCCGGAATTCTTCGAGGAATACTTCGGCACCGTGATCCCGGCCGGCGACAACAAGTTCGCCGCGCTGAACACCGCCGTCTGGTCAGGCGGATCGTTCGTCTACGTGCCACCAGGCGTCCACGTCGAGATTCCGCTGCAGGCCTATTTCCGGATCAACACCGAGAACATGGGTCAGTTCGAGCGCACGCTGATCATCGCCGACGAGGGCAGCTACGTGCACTACATCGAAGGTTGCACGGCTCCGATCTACAAGTCGGACTCACTGCACTCAGCCGTCGTCGAGATCATCGTGAAGAAGAACGCCCGCGTTCGTTACACGACGATCCAGAACTGGTCGAACAACGTGTACAACCTCGTCACCAAGCGCGCCACCGCCGCTGAGGGCGCGACGATGGAGTGGATCGACGGAAACATCGGCTCCAAAGTGACGATGAAGTACCCGTCGATCTTCCTGATGGGGGAGCACGCCAAGGGCGAGACGCTCTCCGTGGCGTTCGCCGGCCCCGGCCAGCACCAGGACGCCGGCGCCAAGATGATCCACATGGCCCCGTACACGCAGTCGTCGATCGTCTCCAAGTCGATCGCCCGCGGCGGCGGTCGTGCCGGTTATCGGGGTGAGGTCCGCGTGGATGCCAATGCGCACCACTCGGCGAACACCGTGCGCTGTGACGCCCTCCTCGTCGACACCATTTCGCGGAGCGACACCTACCCAGCCATCGACATCCGGGTCGACGACGTCCAGCTCGGCCACGAGGCCACCGTCTCCAAGGTGAGCGAAGAGCAGCTCTTCTACCTGATGAGCCGGGGCATGCCCGAGGACGAGGCCATGGCGATGATCGTCCGTGGCTTCATCGAGCCCATCGCTCGTGAACTCCCGATGGAATACGCACTCGAACTCAACAAGCTCATCGAAATGGGCATGGAAGGATCGGTCGGCTAAATGACGATCTCCGCGCCGGAAGCAACAACCACAAAGCTCGAGAACACCGGGCAGCTGGGCTACAAGAAGCACACCGACGGCGGATGGGGACTCGTCCCGATCCAAACCCGTTCCGAGCGATTCGCCTCGACCAACGTCGAAGATTTCCCCGCGGTCACCGGGCGTGAAGCGGTCTGGAAGCTCACCCCCATCGACCGGGTAGCCGATCTGATCGACGGCCCGCTCGACGGCGGCGTCTACGACATCGACGCGACGCTGGTCGAGGGCGTCGACGTCCGCTGGGTCGACAGGACGGACACCCGGATCGGCAGCGCGGGCACGCCGGAAGAACGGGCATCGGCCAACGCCTGGACACAGTTCGAGAAGGCTCTCGCGATCACGGTCTCCGGCGAAGAGGCGAAGACCGTCCGCGTCCGCCGCTCGGACCTGGGCTCCGGCGCCCGTGCTGCGCACGTTATCCTCGAGGCAAAACCGTTCAGCACCGGCCTCGTGATCCTCGCGAACACGGGTTCATCGCTCCTCACCGAGAACGTCGAAATCCTCGTCGGCGAGGGTGCCAACCTCACGGTGGTGACCGTCCAGCAGTGGGACGACGACGCCGTCCACCTCGCGTCGCATTTCACGACCGTTGGCCGTGACGCTCGTGTGAAGCACGTCGTCGTCACTCTCGGCGGGAGCGTCGTCCGGGTCAACCCGTCAACGCACCTCAACGCCCAGGGCGGCGAGGTCGAAGCTCTCGGACTCTACTTCGCGGATGCCGGGCAGCACCTGGAACAGCAGGTTTACGTCGACCACGACGCACCGCACACCCGCAGCCGGGTCACATACAAGGGCGCACTCCAGGGTGCAGGCGCACGCACCGTATGGGTCGGCGATGTCCTCATCCGCCAGAGCGCGACCGGCACCGACAGCTACGAGCAGAACCGTAACCTCGTCCTCACCGACGGCACGCGGGCGGATTCCATTCCCAACCTCGAAATCGAGACCGGGGACATCGCCGGCGCAGGCCATGCGAGTGCCACCGGCCGATTCGATGACGAGCAGCTGTTCTACCTGCAGGCTCGTGGCATCCCCGAAGAGGAGGCGCGCCGCCTGGTCGTGCGCGGATTCCTCACCGAGATCGTGCAGCAGATCGGCGACCCCGAACTCGAGGAAAGACTCGAAATCGCGATCGAAGAAGAACTGAACGGAACCAGCCTCTCGACGGACGGCCGCTAGAGGTGGCCGATCTCGTCTGCGCCCTCAGCGACCTCAAGGTCAACGAGGCGAAACGTGTCGTCGTGCAAGGCAAACCGATCGCGCTCGTCCTCGACGGCAACGGAGAAGTCCACGCGATCGGTGACACCTGCACCCACGGAGACATCTCGCTGTCCGAGGGTTTCGTCGAGGACGACACCCTCGAATGCTGGGCGCACGGCTCCCAGTTCTCCCTTCTCACCGGCAAGCCTCTGTCGCTTCCCGCCTACGAACCCGTCCCGGTCTACCTGGTCCAGCTGACTGACGGCAACATTTTCATCGACCCGACCGTAACGAAAGAGATCTGAGCTCATGGCTGTACTTGAAATCCGCGACCTGCACGTCAGCGTCCAGACCGAACAGGGATCCAAGCCCATCCTGCGCGGTGTCGACCTCACCATCAAAAAGGGCGAGACCCACGCCATCATGGGCCCCAACGGCTCAGGCAAGTCCACGCTCGCCTACACGATCGCCGGTCACCCGAAGTACACGGTCGACTCAGGGTCGATCACCCTCGACGGCCAGGACGTCCTCGCGATGACCGTCGACGAGCGCGCCCGCGCTGGTCTCTTCCTTGCCATGCAGTACCCGGTCGAGATCCCCGGTGTCACCGTCACGAACTTCCTCCGCACGGCCAAGACAGCCATCGACGGTGAGGCGCCGCCCATCCGTCACTGGATCAAGGACGTCAAGTCCTCGATGAAGAACCTTCGGATGGATTCGACCTTCGCCGAGCGCAACGTCAACGAAGGATTCTCCGGCGGCGAGAAAAAGCGTCACGAGGTCCTCCAGATGGAGCTGCTCAAGCCCACCTTCGCCGTCCTCGATGAGACCGACTCCGGACTCGACGTCGACGCTCTGAAGATCGTCTCCGAAGGCGTCAACCGTGCCAAGGAGAACACCAACCTCGGTGTGCTCCTCATCACCCACTACACGCGCATCCTCCGCTACATCAAGCCGGACTTCGTGCACGTCTTCGTCGATGGCCGCATCGCCGAGCAGGGCGGCCCTGAACTCGCCGACCGGCTCGAGGACGAGGGTTACGACCGCTTCCTCGTCGGCGAAGCGACAGCGTAGGCTTCGATCATGGTGACGACTCTGAGCCCGCAGCGCTTCGACGAAATCGAAGAGGCTCTCAAGGAAGTGATGGATCCCGAACTCGGGATCAACATCGTCGACCTCGGACTGATCTACGACCTGGGCTGGGATGAGGAGAACGACGCGCTCATCATCCACATGACGCTGACCTCTGCCGGATGCCCGCTGACCGACGTCCTCGAAGAACAGACCGGCCAGGCACTGGACGGCGTCGTCGACGCGTTCCGGATCAACTGGGTCTGGATGCCACCGTGGGGTCCGGAGAAGATCACGGACGACGGCCGAGACATGATGCGGGCGCTCGGCTTCTCGATCTGACGAATCCGAACGGATATGGTCGGAGGATGGCAGCTGTCACCTCCGACCCCATCGACATCCTGCGTTCCCGCACGAGCGAGAAGTGGGCAGAGCATCCGGAAGACGTTCTGCCGATGTTCGTCGCTGAAATGGATTACCCGCTCGCCGAACCGATCCGACGTGCGCTGCACGACGCGATCGATCGAGGCGATGCGGGATATGTCGCATCGAGCAACCCTCTTGCTACCGCTTTCCGCGGTTTCGCGCAGCGCCGCTGGGGCTGGGATCTGACCGGTGCGAGGCTGCTCTCGACGGCCGATGTGAGCATGGGCATCGTCGAGATCCTCCGCCAGGTCACCGAGCCGGGGGACCGGGTGGTGATCACGCCACCGGTCTACCCGCCGTTCTTCGACCTCGTCGCAGAGGCGGGCGCATCCGTCGCTGCGGTTCCGCTTGTGGACGCCGGTGCCGGGCTGCGCCTCGATCTGCACGCACTCGAGCGAGCGTTCGCCGCGGGTGCCCGCGCATTCGTGCTGTGCAATCCGCACAACCCGCTCGGGCATCCGCACAGCCGGGATGAGCTCACGGAGCTCGCCGATCTGGCCGCCGCGTACGGCGTCCGGGTGATCAGTGACGAGATTCACGCCCCGCTCGTCCACCCGGGGTCCACGTTCACGCCGTACCTCAGCGTCTCCGAATCCGCCCGGGCGTCGGGTTTCGCGTTGCACTCAGCCAGTAAGGCCTGGAACATCGCTGGCCTGAAGTGCGCTCTCCTGGTGGCGGAGGGGGATGAGCCTGCCCGGATCCTCGACCGGATGCCGTACGAGGTCACCTGGCGAACCGGCCAGTTCGGGATGCTCGCCTCGACGGCGGCGTACACCGACGGCGACGAGTGGCTCGACGGCGTCCTCAGCTCGCTCACCTCGAACCTGGATCTGCTCGACCGTCTCCTGCGGGAGCACCTCCCCGAGGTCAGCTGGTGCAGGCCTGAGGCGAGCTATTTGGCCTGGCTCGATTTCCGTGGTCGCGGCTGGGGGAACGACCCCGCCGAACATATCCTCCGCGAAGCGAAGGTCGCGCTCAGTCCTGGCCCCGGATTCGGTGAGCCTGGTGCCGGATTCGCGCGGATGAACATCGCGTGCTCGCCCGGGCTGCTGGAGGGGGCCATCCGGCGAATCGCCGCCGTGCCGCCAGGAACGCGCACCGGAGAGCCGGGGAGTCAGACGGGCGCGGGCGAGATCCCAGCCAGGGCCACGTAGACTGTCGGGTTGACCCCTTTGTTTATCGCGCCGCTTTTGGCGCGCCGTCAAGAATTGGACCTGCTTTGCTGAGTGTGCACGATCTCGAAATTCGCGTCGGGGCACGGGTTCTCATGGACGAGGTCAATTTCCGCGTCTCCGATGGTGACAAGATCGGCCTCGTCGGCCGCAACGGCGCTGGGAAGACCACGCTGACGAAGGTTCTCGCCGGCGAACTGCAGCCGTCGAAGGGCAAGGTGGAACGTTCGGGAGAACTCGGCTACCTCCCTCAGGATCCCCGTTCAGGCGACCCTCAAGAACTCGCGCGCACCCGCATCCTCAACGCTCGAGGACTCGGCAGCCTCGTCCTCGGCATGCAGGAAGCCACGATGGGAATGGCGTCGCCGGATGCCGCGACGAGTGCCGCCGCGATGAAAAAGTACGGGAACCTCGAAGAACGGTTCCAGATGCTCGGCGGCTACGCCGCCGAAGCGGAAGCCGCGTCGATCGCCAGCAACCTCAACCTGCCTGACCGGATTCTCGACCAGCAGTTGAAGACGTTGTCCGGCGGGCAGCGCCGGCGGATCGAACTGGCCAGGATCCTGTTCTCCGATGCCCGCACAATGATCCTCGACGAACCGACGAACCACCTCGACGCCGACTCGGTGACCTGGCTCCGAGAGTTCCTCAAGACATACACCGGCGGGTTCATCGTCATCACCCACGACGTGGAACTCGTCGGCGAAACCGTCAACAAGGTGTTCTATCTCGACGGAAACCGTCAGGTCATCGACGTCTACAACATGAACTGGAAGAACTACCAGCGTCAGCGTGAAGCCGACGAGGAACGACGCAAGAAGGAACGCGTCAACGTCGAGAAGAAGGCAACGTCGCTCCAGCTCCAGGCCGCTCGTTTCGGCGCCAAGGCGTCCAAAGCAGCGTCAGCGCACCAGATGGTCGCCAGGGCCGAGAAAATGCTCTCCGGCCTCGACGAGGTGCGTACCGTCGAGCGCGTCGCCAAACTGCGGTTCCCCGACCCCGCTCCGTGCGGGCGGACACCGCTGATGGCGTCGAATCTGTCGCGCAGCTACGGCTCGCTGGAGATCTTCACGGCCGTGGACCTCGCCGTCGACCGCGGTTCGAAGGTTGTGGTTCTCGGCCTCAACGGTGCCGGAAAGACGACACTGCTGCGTATTCTCGCTGGTGTCGACAAACCAGACACCGGGCAGGTCGAACCGGGCCACGGCCTCAGGATCGGCTATTTCGCGCAGGAGCACGAGACGCTCGACGTCAAGCGAAGCGTCCTTGAGAACATGGTGTCCAGTTCACCGAACATCACCGAAACCGAGGCGCGAAAGGTCCTCGGATCCTTCCTGTTCACCGGCGACGACTCACACAAGCCCGCCGGCGTCCTGTCCGGTGGGGAGAAGACACGACTGGCACTTGCCATGATCGTCGTTTCAGGGGCGAATGTTCTGCTTCTCGATGAGCCGACGAACAACCTCGACCCCGCGAGCCGCGCCGAGATCCTCGACGCCCTTGCGCATTTCACCGGCGCTGTCGTCCTGGTCAGCCACGACGAGGGGGCTGTCCAGGCGCTCAACCCCGAGCGGGTCCTCATCCTGCCTGACGGCGTCGAGGACCACTGGAACAAGGATTACCTCGAACTGATCGAGCTGGCCTGACGCTCAGCGCAGGGATGCGTCGAGGAGGTCGTCCTCGACGTCGGCGTCGGAGCGCTTGGCCACGCGCTTGCGTTCACGCTCGGCCGCGCGCGCCTGCTCCGCCGGGTCATCGGCGTTGAGGTGACGGTATTCCTCGCGGATGGCGTAACCGAGGAACGCGAACCCCAGCAACCCGAAGACGATCCACTGCAGCGCGTACGACAGGTGTGAGCCCTCGTCGAGTTCCGGTTTGAAGGCGGGAAGCGGGCGGTCCTGCGCCGGTGGGGGTGTTTCTGACGCCAGCAACCCGTACGCGCCGGTGTAGACCGGAGCGTCGATCCGGTCGTCGAACTGCGAAAGCTCAACCGTCGCGATCTGCCCCTCGGCGGCGCTGCGTCCCGCGAGGGCCGGCTCGCCCGGCTTCAGCCGTACCGTCACGGTGACCTCGCCCGTCGGTGGTGCTGGGACCACATCGGGGAGGTCCTGGGCGTTGCCAGTCGGAAGCCATCCCCGGTCGACGACGAAGACGCTGCCGTCGGTCATCCGCAACGGGGTGAGTACTTCGAAACCGGGCTGGCCGTTCCTGGGCCGGTTGCGCACGAGAACCTGCGCCTCTTCGAGGTAACTGCCGGTGATCACGACCGGTGTCCATTCGAGGTCATCCTGCCAGGATTCGGGCGAGAGAAGCACCTCGGTGAGGGGAATCGGATCGTTCTCGTAGTTGTCGAGAACCCGTGAGTTCTCAAGCTTCTTCTCCTCGAGCCGTGACACCTGCCAGTGGGAAAGCAGCACACAGACGACCGCGAAGATCACGGCGACGGCCAGGTAGCCGAACCATCGTTTGCTGATCACGAATCGCCAGTTCTTCACGATGCCCCCTTCGGGCTCAGGGGGACGGTGGTGACCGGGAAGTCCCGGGCAGCGAGGAAGTCGTGCAGGTAGCCGCGGTGCTCATCGCACGCGAGCCAGACCTTCACCCGGTCTTCCGGGTGGATCTTCGGATTGCGCCACTCGATCCGCCATCCGGCCGTGGCTGGGCACCCGGCCCGCGAGCAGGTGAACTGCGCGGGCTCCTGGAACAGTCCGATCATGACGCCTGTCGGTCCTGCTCGTCGTGCTCAGACGTTTTCCGCTCGGGGATGGCGACAACACCGCCGGGGCGCAGCACCGTCGTGTCAACACTTGGCGCACCGACGTTGGCGAGCACGACAGCGACATATGGCAGGCAGATCGCTCCTGCCGCGCACACGAACAGCCACCAGCCATCGACGAACAGCATCATCACAAGACACACCACACGGATGCTCATAGCAATCGTGTACTTGAGCATTCGTGCTCGTCGGTCCGCATCCGGCGACGGCGGCAGTGAGGTGATGGATGGTTGTTTCATTCACTCCAAGACTACGCTTGTTTGCGCACCCCAGCAGGGTCAGGGGACATCCCCCACCCGCACGAGCTGGGAATTCACCCCACAACGGAAGGCCGACATGCCCCACTCTGAGAACTCCCCGCGCACGGTACTCGTCACAGGCGGGAACCGCGGAATCGGCTACGCAATCGCGGAGGAGTTCGTCGCACTCGGGCACCGGGTCGCCGTCACAGCACGGTCCGGCGAGGGCCCGGCCGGCAGCCTCACCGTCCGCGCCGACGTCACCGACGCCGACTCGATCGATGCAGCATTCAGCGAGATCGAGCAGAAGCTCGGACCGGTCGAGGTCGTGGTCGCCAACGCGGGGATCACCCGAGACACGCTTCTGATGCGGATGAGCGAGGACGACTTCGACAGCGTGGTGAACACGAACCTCGGCGGCTCGTTCCGGGTGGTCAAGCGTGCGTCCAAGGGCATGCTCAAAGCCCGGTTCGGCCGGATCGTGCTCATCTCGAGCGTCGTCGGCTTGTACGGCGGCCCCGGCCAGGTGAACTACGCGGCGTCGAAGGCCGGCCTCGTTGGGATGGCCCGCTCGATCACGCGCGAACTCGGCGCGCGGGGCATCACGGCCAATGTCATCGCCCCCGGTTTCATCGAGACGGACATGACCGCCGAGCTACCAGAGGCAACCCAGGCGGAATACAAGAAGGGCATTCCGGCCGGGCGGTTCGCGACACCGACCGAGGTCGCGAAAGTCGTCGCCTGGGTCGCCGGCGACGACGCCGGCTACATCTCAGGGGCGGTCATCCCGGTCGACGGCGGACTCGGGATGGGCCACTGACCGCGGGTCAGCCGCGCAGCCCAAGCAGAGGCAGGACGTCTGCGAGGTCGACGTGGTCGAGGACCACGTCGGCCTGCTCGCGGACGGCGGGTTTGGCGTTGAAAGCGACGCTGAGCCCGGCAACGCCCATCATCAGCAGGTCATTCGCACCATCGCCGATCGCGATCGTCCGCGAGGCCGGCACACCGGCATCCGCTGCCCATTCCAGGAGGGCGGACGCCTTCGCGCCGGCATCGACGATAGGACCGTCGACGCGTCCGGACAGGAGGCTGCCGGACAGCTCGAGCCGGTTGGCTCGCCAGACGTCGAGACCGAGCGTTGCTGCGAGTGGATCGAGCAGTTCGTGGAAGCCCCCGGACACGACGCCGACCCGGCCGCCCGCGGCCTGGATCCCCGCGATGAGCTCGTGCACGCCGCGCGTGGGACGGATCCGGCCGGACACTGTCCGGAAGACGGACTCGTGCAGCCCGGCGAGCGTGGCGACCCGACCCCGAAGGCTCTCCGCGAAGTCCAGTTCGCCGCGCATCGCACGTTCGGTCACATCGGCGACGAGGTCGAGCGAGCCTGCCTCCTCGGCGAGGAGTTCGATGACTTCGTTCTCGATCAGGGTGGAGTCGGCATCGAGCACGACGAGGAACCGGGCCGGCACCTGGGGCGACGGCGGAAGGGAAGAGCTCATCGGGGAACGCGCACTCCCTTGCCCACAACGGTGAGTCCCGAGTCCGTCACCGTGAAACCGCGGGCACGGTCACGATCGTGGTTGACGCCGATGGCGGCGCCGTCTTCGACGATGACCTCCTTGTCGAGGATCGCCCGTTTCACCACGGCATCCGGTCCGACGATCACACGGTCGAACAGCACCGAGTCGGTGACGCTGGCACCAGACTCGATCTTCGACCATGCCCCGAGCACGCTGCGTTCGATGTGGGCACCGGAGATCAGCGAACCGAGCGAGACGATCGAATCAATGGTCTGACCCAGGTTGCCTTTCGCGTCGCGCACGAATTTCGCCGGCGGAGAGTTGAGCTGCTGGCTGAAGATCGGCCACTCACTGTTGTACAGGTTGAAAATCGGCAGCGTCGAGATGAGATCCTGGTGCGCCTCGAAGAACGAGTCGATCGTCCCCACGTCACGCCAGTAGTACCGGTCACGGTCGGTCGACCCCGGCACGGTGTTGTTCTTGAGGTCGTAGACGCCGGCGTCACCGCGAGCGACGAAGTCGGGCACGATGTCGCCGCCCATGTCGTGGTTGGAGTCGGTTCGCTCACCGTCACGCGTGACGGCATCGATGAGCGCGTCGGTGTTGAAGACGTAGTTACCCATCGAGGCGAGGACCTCATGGGGTGCGTCCGCGAGCCCTTCGGCGTTGATCGGCTTCTCGAGGAACTCGGCGATCTTCGTCGGGTCCTCCGGATCGAGCTGGATCACGCCGAACTGGTCGCTGAGCTCGATCGGCTGGCGGATCGCAGCGACCGTCGCACCATGACCCGAATCGATGTGGGCCTGAACCATGTCTCGGAAGTCCATCCGGTACACGTGGTCGGCACCGACGACGACGACGATGTCGGGCTTCTCGTCGCGGATGAGGTTGAGGCTCTGCAGGATCGCGTCGGCTGAACCGGAGAACCAGCGTTTCCCAAGCCGCTGCTGGGCCGGAACGGAGGCGACATAGGCGTTCAGGAGGCCGGACAGGCGCCAGGTCTGCGACACGTGACGGTCGAGGCTGTGCGACTTGTATTGGGTCAGAACGACGATCTGGGTGAAGCCTGAGTTGATCAGGTTGGACAGCGCGAAGTCGATCAGGCGGTACTGCCCAGCGAACGGCACAGCGGGTTTCGCCCGGTCAGCCGTAAGCGGCATGAGGCGTTTCCCTTCGCCACCGGCGAGAACAATTGCAAAGATCTTCTTCGTTGCGACCATGCCCCCCAGACTAGAGGCAACCCCATACCTGTACTAGCTTCATGACATGCGAGTTGATCTTCTTACCCGAGAATACCCACCAGAAATCTACGGCGGAGCCGGCGTGCACGTCGCCGAGCTCGTCTCGGCCATGCGGGGGGAGATCGACGTCACCGTGCGCTGTTTCGGCGCCGAACGCACCGAAACGGACACCTTCGCCTATCGCGTTCCTGCCGAACTCGAGGGAGCGAACGGGGCGCTCACCACCCTCGGCACCGACCTGCTGATGGCGCAGGACGCCGCAGGGGCCGACCTCGTCCATTCGCACACCTGGTACGCGAACGGCGCCGGGCATGTCGCGAAACTGCTCCACGGCATCCCGCACGTCGTCTCCGCGCACAGTCTCGAGCCGCTCCGCCCGTGGAAGGCTGAGCAGCTCGGCGGCGGCTACCGTGTCTCGAGCTGGATCGAGAAGACCGCGTTCGAGGCAGCGGATGCCGTCATCGCCGTCAGCAACGGCATGCGGCGTGACATCCTCCGGAGCTACCCGGCACTGGACGAGTCCCGCGTGCACACCATCTACAACGGCATCGACCTCGCCGCCTGGCAGCCCGTGCACGACGATGAGCTGGTCCGTTCGCTCGGAATCGACCCGACCCGCCCGAGCGTCGTGTTTGTCGGCCGGATCACGCGGCAGAAGGGCCTGCCGTACCTTCTCCGTGCCGCAGCCATGCTGCCTGCTGATGTGCAGCTCGTGCTCTGTGCCGGCGCCCCTGACACACCTGAGATCCTCGCCGAGGTCGAAGCGGGAGTGCGCGAACTGGCGAAAGAACGCTCTGGGGTGGTGTGGATCGACCGGCTGCTGCCGCGGAACGAGCTGTGCGCCGTACTCACCGCTGCCACCACGTTCGTATGCCCGTCGGTCTATGAACCGCTGGGCATCGTCAACCTCGAGGCGATGGCCTGCGGCGCAGCCGTCGTCGGGACCGCGACCGGCGGCATCCCCGAAGTCGTCGAGGACGGTGTCACCGGCCGCCTTGTTCCCATCGAGCAGGTCACCGACGGCACAGGGACACCGGTCGACCCCGAGCGGTTCGTCGCCGACCTCGCCGCCACCCTCACCGAAGTGGTATCCGATCCGGATGCCGCGAAGGCTATGGGCGAGGCCGGGCGGCTCCGCGCCGAACGCGAGTTCAGCTGGGACCGGATCGGTCGTGAGACCATCGCGCTGTACCGCTCGATCGTGGCGCGCTGACGGGCGAGCCACGGCACGGCCGACCGGATCGGACGGATAGGCTAGAGAACATGTCGAGCGTTTTGCAGTTGAGTGACGTGTCCGTTGTGCGCAATGGCCGTGCGATCGTGGATTCCGTGTCGTGGACCGTCGAGGGGGACCAGCGCTGGGTGGTGCTCGGCCCCAATGGGGCAGGCAAGACCACCATCCTGCAGCTCTCATCGACCCTCATGCACCCCAGTTCAGGAACTGTCGAGATCCTCGACTCCCAACTCGGCAAGGTCGACGTCTTCGATCTGCGCCCGCGGATCGGAATCGCCTCGACAGCGATGGCCCGTCGGGTTCCTTTTGAGGAGACCGTGCTCGATGTCGTCATGACCGCCGCATACTCGGTCACCGGCCGTTGGAACGAGGACTACGAGGACATCGACGTGAAGCGCGCCAGGCGCGTTCTCGCCGAGTGGCACCTCGAGGACCTCGCTGAGCGCCGGTTCGGAACCCTCAGCGACGGCGAACAGAAGCGTGTGCAGATCGCACGCTCGGTCATGACCGACCCTGAGTTGCTTCTGCTCGACGAGCCGGCCGCCAGCCTCGACCTCGGCGCGCGCGAAGAGCTCGTCAAGCTGCTCGGTGGTTACGCCCAGTCGGAGGAATCGCCCGCCATCGTCATGGTCACCCACCACGTCGAGGAGGTTCCGGTCGGTTTCACCCATGCCCTGCTCCTCAACGACGGCAAGGTCGTGGCATCCGGCCCGATCGCGGAGGCTCTCACCAGCGAGACGCTGACGGAGACCTTCGGTCTGCCGATCACACTCAGCGAGACCGACGGCCGCTACAGCGCGCGTGCCCACTGACGCCCGGCATCTGATAAAGTAGGTAGCTGGCCCGATGGCCATCCGCTTTCTTGCCGCGCAGTCCGTGCGAGCGAGACTGAAACACAATCTCCTCTTACCTCACAAGGAAGTCCTCATGAAGACTGACATCCACCCCGACTACAAGCCGGTTGTTTTCCGCGACCTCGCCTCAGGCGCAGTGTTCCTCACTCGCTCGACCGTTGGCAGCTCGAAGACCATGGAGTGGGAGGACGGCAACGTCTACCCCGTCATCGACGTTGAGATCTCCTCTGAGTCGCACCCGTTCTACACGGGCAAGCAGCGCATCATGGACTCCGCAGGACGTGTCGAGAAGTTCAACAAGCGCTTCAAGGGCTTCGGCAACTAACCGAAACCGTCTCACGCAAGGACCCGCAGTCTTCGGACTGCGGGTCCTTGTCGTTGGTGGCATGGCGGCTGTTCACCCGTGCCAAGGTGCCGGGTGCCGGGTGCCCGGGTCACGTACCCACGCGTTCCGCACGCCCTCACGCCGCACGCCGGATGACTACGACCGCAGCGAGTGAACTCGCCGCGCCGAGACCCGCACTCGAGACGCCGTGACGGCGCACCGGGGGAGTGGCCTCAGCGCACCGGCCATCCGGTGGATGCCACAAAAGTGGCGTCACGCGTGCGGCGCATGTAGTCCTGAAAGCTGTCGGCCTGATCCTGGCACCAGCCGGCCTGCAACCGGTGCAACTCCAGGGCATCCACATCGAGTGAGTTGCCGTGGACACGAGCGATGGCCAGGGCCACCCGACCAGCGGCGATGGCGTCTGCTCCGGCATCGTGCGCTTCGGTGAGTTCGACACCGTAGTGGAGCGCCGCCGCCTCCAGAGTGCGCTTGCCTTTGCGGTACCGGTCCATGGCCTTGTCGATGACAAGCGGGTCGATGACCGGGGTCGGGTCGACAAGCGGCGCCACCGAATGTCTCACCGACTCGTGGAACAGCAGCGAGAGGTCGTACGGGGCGTTGTAGATGACGACGGGGATGCCCGCGTCGAAGTAGCCGCGCAATTCGGCGACGATCTCAGCGACCACGACGGCGGCTGGCCTGCCCTCTGCCCTCGCCCGTTCGGTGCTGATCCCGTGCACGGCCGTGGCCTGCTCGGGGATCTCAACACCGGGGTCGGCGAGCCAGTCGCGGCGGTGCAGGACGTCTCCGTGCCCGTTCAGCAGCCCGACGTTCGCGCTCACGATGCGGCTCGTGACCACGTCGATGCCTGTCGTCTCCAGGTCGAAGACGGCGAGGGAGTCTGACCACGGTGTTACTGCTGTTATCTGCACGGGGGCAACGTTAGGGCGGACCACCGACACGTCGTCGCTCACGCGTGACGCCGCTGCGAGAAGGGCGAGTCGGTCGGGCGTGCCACATGAAGCCAGTAGAAGCTCTGCGTGGCGATCGTCAGCGTCACCTCGCCGTTCTCGTCGAACGGCGGGAACTCTCCGCCGCCGAACAGGTCGAAGAGCCGGCACCCGGCGAGCTCAGGGGCGATGATCTTCGTCGCGATGGGATGGTGCGAGAAGCTGAAGACACAGAGGATGTCTTCCTTCTCATCCCCGATGTGACCGCCGGTATGGCCGCCGGTTCCGGAATAGCTGCGGACGAAGCTGAGAACGGATTCGTGATCGTTCGTCACCACCTCCACCGTGCCGAGCCCGAACGCCGGGTGGCCCTTGCGAACGTGGATGACGTTGCGCACCCAGTGCAGCAGCGAGCGGGATTGGGCGAGCTGCGATTCAACGTTCACAAGGGTGTAGTTGAAGACGAGGGACTGGACAACCGGAAGATAGAGCTTGCCGGGGTCTGCGGACGAGAAGCCGGCGTTGCGGTCGGGTGTCCACTGCATCGGCGTCCGGGACGAGTCGCGGTCGGCAAGCCAGATGTTGTCGCCCATGCCGATCTCGTCGCCGTAGTAGATGAACGGGCTCCCCGGCAGCGAGAACAACAGGGCATGGGCGAGTTCGAGTTCGGCGCGCGAATTGTCGAGCAGCGGAGCGAGGCGGCGCCGGATGCCGATGTTCGCTCGCATCCGCGGATCGTATGCGTACCAGCCGTACATTGCCTGGCGGTATTCCTCGCTGACCATCTCGAGGGTGAGCTCGTCATGGTTGCGGAGGAACACGGCCCAGCCGGCCCACTCCGGAACGTCGGTCGTCTCGGAAAGCACGCGCACGAGTTCCTCTGCCTGCTGCGACCGCAGCGAGTAGAAGATTCTCGGCATCACCGGGAAGTCGAACGCCATGTGGCATTCAGGTTCCTCGTCCGTGCCGAAGAAGGCAGCCACTTCTCGCGGCCACTGGTTCGCCTCAGCGATCATGACGCGGCCCGGGTACTCCAGATCGACCATCGCTCGGAGTTTCTTGATGAAGGCATGCGTCTCGGGTTCGCCCTCGCCGTTGCCGCCGTCGGATTCGTACAGGTAGGGGATGGCATCCAGCCGGAAACCGTCAACGCCCATGTCGAGCCAGAATCGGACGATGTCGAACATCGCATCGTGGACGGCCGGGTTCTCGTAGTTGAGGTCCGGCTGGTGCGAGAAGAACCGGTGGAAGAAGAACTGGCGTCGGACCGGGTCGAACGGCCAGTTCGACTCCTCGGTGTCGACGAAGATCACGCGGATGTTCTCGTAGTGCTCGTCGGTGTCGCGCCAGACGTAGAAGTCGCCGTAGGGGCCGTCCGGGTCCTCGCGGGACTGCTGGAACCACTCGTGCTGGTCCGAGGTGTGGTTGATCACCATGTCGATGACGATCCGCATGTTGCGCTCGTGCGACTTGGTGACGAGTTCGCGGAAGTCGTCGAGCGTGCCGAACTCCGGCAGGATCGCCTTGTAGTCGGCGATGTCGTAGCCACCGTCACGCATCGGCTACTGGAAGAACGGCGGCAGCCAGAGCGCGTCGATCCCGAGCCACTGCAGGTAGTCGAGCTTGCCGATGACGCCCTGCAGGTCACCGATGCCGTCCCCGTTCGAGTCGACGAACGAGCGGATCATGCACTCGTAGAAGACGGACCGCTTGTACCACTGGGGGTCGAGGGTCAGGCCGGGCAGCTGGATCGGGGCTGTGAAGGTCACCGTGCTCCTCGTGGTCGTGGCCGGCCCGCATGCGCGGCCCGACGGGCCGACGGCAGGGCCCGCCCCGGACACGATAGGCGGATGATGCTGCGGGTGTCCGGGGTTGGGCGCCTCGGCGCGTCCTGGAGGCGCGGATCACCCGCACAATT
>NZ_JAODMP010000037.1 GCF_025464835.1 Mycetocola sp.
CTGCGACGGCGAACTCGGAACAGGCGATGGAGTCGCTCGTTCCGCTCGCCGAGACCGGTGCCATGATCGTGCTGCCAGGGCACGGTGAGCCATGGCTGGCCGGAATTCGCGCCGCCGTGCAGGCCGCAAAGGCGACCGGGGCCACCTGACCTCACCGCGGGTCAAACGTGTTTGCGGACCTCGGCCCTGAAGTCCCGAGATCCGTCAAGGCCGAACCGCACCGAGACGCGGTGAGAGCTGTGCCGTCGAAAGCGCGGGCCATGTCGTCGCGGAACTGCTCCCCGATCTCGAGGAGCAGGTCGAGGGGATTCGGTGCCGGGTCCATATCGATACCGCACTACCTTGCTCCCATAGTTCACGACGTGCCTGGCTTCTAGCGCACCGGCGTGAGGTTTACCCTCCCGGTAGAGCGGAGGAGCAGGCCTTGGATTGGTTCCCTGCGGGCGCGCTGATCAGTATCGGAGTCGCCGCTGTACTCATCGCGTGGACGGCGACGTGCTAGGAGAAAACGCGGCGTTCGAAGCCTGCGGATCCGGACGACTCCGACGTCCTCCGGCGAAAGCAGGACGACATCCGACGGGGTACATCCTGGGAGAATTCGGACTCTGACCATGATGCGCTGACGGCGGGCTAGGCGGGCGAACTGCCCAGCAGCCTTAATAGGCTCGCGAGCTGGGCCTGCTGCTGGCCCGTCAGGCGCTGCAATTCCTCAGCCTCGGATCGGACCAGGGCAATCATGGCCGCGTCGACCCGGGACGCTCCTTCGTGCGTCAACCGGGCGAGATTGCTTCGTCCGTCCCGCGGGTTGGCCTTTCGCTCGATCATGCCGCGCGCAGCGAGATTCTCCAGTCGATTGGACATCGCCGCCGTGCCGATCATTGTTGCTCGCGAAAGCTCCATCGGGCTCATTTCGTGAGGCGGCTCGGCTCGTCGTAGCGCGGCGAGAACATCGAACTCCCAACTGCTCAGGTCCGCACTCCGGAAGGCGGCGGCGCGAAGCGTGTTGAGCCGAAGAGCAACCCGTCGGAGCCTGGACATCACATCCAACGGGGTGAAGTCCACCTCGGGCAGGCGGCCTGCCCACGCATCCACCAGCAGATCTACCTCATCGTCGTCACGCATGATGTTCCCAGGGTACCGGCGGGAACCGAACAGGGGCACGCCCCAACCGCCGCCCGTATCTCAGCCGACTCAACACATGACGAACTGGTGCGCGACTGGCTGTGCCTTGACGCAGCCGGCAGCGCTCCAGCCGCCACAGTCGCCGCGGAACATCGAATTGGATGCCGCCATTCGCCGACAAGCCCTGCGCCGAACACCGCGACCGTCTTGCCGAGTGCGACCATCGCGAGTTCTGTACGGTGGTAGCCGGTTGGAAGATGTCGAAGAGCATCGTGTAGTCGGTTTCCTTCTCAACAATCGTTACCTCCCTTTTAGCGGCTTCGTTAGGGTCGAGACAGAACCTCTGCGGAGGTCATGGATCGATCCATGGGTCCGTCTCTGCCCTCGGGCTCCGCTTGAACCTGGCCCGTACGCTGGCGCGCCTGGGGTCAGTTGTCTCCGCGGGCGCTTCGGCGCGCCACCATGGCTGGCACGCCGAGTGCTACTGCCACGATGGCCGTGGCTATTGCCGGTGATGGCAATACGAACACCAGGGCCCCGATACCCATCGGCGTCACCAGAAGCGAGATCGCCCGGAACGTCCCAACCGACGCTATTGATCGACCACGCTCCTCGGAGCTCACCGATTCGGCGGCCAGCGCTGGACCGAGCGTCTGGAGGATGCCGCCCCCAAGCCCTGACAGGACGAGAAACACACAGGCGAGCGCGAGGTTCGGCACGAGAAGCGCCATCGCGGCAGTGCCGCCCGCCGCCAGCACCGTGCCCCACAGCGTAGAGGCGCCGACACCGAGCCGTCGTAACGGCGTCGCCAGCGATGAGCCGACCAGAGCGGCCAGGTTCGCGAGGGTCATCATCGCGCCTGCGACCGGGATCGAGTGACCTGCCTCCGTGATGAGGACCGCCAGATACGAGTTCAGGATGCCGCGCCATCCCCCTGCCGTTGCGCCCATCCACCCGGCTGTCACTACCCCTGGGCGCTGCCACACCGGTCGTGCCGTGATGCCAGGTTGAGGCCGCGGTTTGGTGAATGGCTCATATGAGACGAGGAACGCGCCGGCGAAGACTGCCACACCGGAGATCGCGGCGGCTATCCACAGTGCGGCGGTCAAGGACCACGCGCCGACAAGACCCGCTATAAGTGGCCCGATGAGGAGCCCCATCCCGTTCGTGATGTTCATCCGAGCGAGCGCGGAAACGGCGGTTCTGGTTCCGCGCACGACGTGCGTCTGCGCCCCTGTGAAGAAATAGGCGCGCGCTGCACCTTGCAGAAGTTGCGAGACGACGAATGCCCAGAAGGCCTGACTGACAGCGAGTACGACACATGAGGCCGCGAGAAGAACTAGGGAGGCCAAGACGAAGGAGCGCGTTCGAAACCGATCCATCAACACACCCATGCCAGCACGCGCGGCGATCTGTGTCACGGCGGAGGTCGCGACGAGAAATCCTACGGCCCCGAGCGCGTACCCGGAAGCGGTCGCGACGAGCGGCACGACGACCGTCGCCATGCCGAGCGCGACAGAGAATAGGAAGATCGTTGTCTGCGCGATCACGTCTTCGCTGCGCGGAGTCGGGTCCGGGCTGTCGTTCGCCTTTGTCATGTTCATCCCGTCGTCATGAGGTTACGGCCGCAGAAGCAACTCCTCCTCATCCGCGCGATTCGCGTGGATAAGGAGGAGTTGCTATGAGGAGCTGCCCCAGATCAGTAAGACGACCTGAGGACCTTGAGGACGTCCTCCGAAAGGCCTTCGAACCCGGGGATGATGTCGGACACCAATTCTTCGCCGGGGAGATACGACAGCACGCGCTCCATCTTCTCGGCCTGCTCGAGCACTTCGGGGTCTTCAACTGCAGCGGCGAGCGCATTCTGAAGGCAGGTCAGCGCCTCATCGTCGAGCCCTGCGGGCGCGACGAGGGGGCGGCCGAATGCCGTGATCAGCTTGATACCGTCGATGATGTCCACCGCGCGGTCCGAGAGTTCGAGGTCAGAGAAGACCGCCGCATCTCCCGCATCGGCGGGCGCTTCGTCGGCGAACGACAGAACGCCGGTCGTCTCACCGCTCACAATGCTTGCGCGTCGGCTGTCGAGTGGCCCCGCAATCGCGTCGACGTTCCCCTGGATCAGCGCCAGGTCAGTCTCGGCCTGGCTGTTGAAGCCGACGACGACTTCTGCATTCTTGAGGTCGAAGGCGTCGATCAAGGCATTCGCGACGATGTAGTCGGACGAGCCGCGACCGGTCGAGCCAAACTTGAACCCATCACTCTTCATCACGTCATCCCACGACTGATACTCGCCCGTGGCATTGGTCGTGACCACAAGGTCATCGACGGCAACGCGACCGATGTAGCTCAGGTCGTCGAACCCGAAGGTCGGGCCTTCAGCCCCAGCGAGGATTGCGGAAGCCGCTCCTGTGCCGTTGACGATCGCGATCTGCGTGCTCTCGCTGGGTGCCGCGGCGAGCTGGTTGATCGCCAGCAGGCCGCCCGCACCGGGCTTGTTGATCGGAAGCACCTTTGCCCCGAGTGCGTTCTCGAGCCCTGGAATGATGACTCGGGCGAGGATGTCATAGCCGCCACCGGCGTTGTAGGGGATCACGAGCTCGATCGTCTTGCCGTCGAATGAGGTGCAATCGGCTCCGCTCGGCTTTGAGGAGGAGTCTTGCGCCGGCGTGCTGGCGTTCGGTGAGGCGCATCCGGTGAGCACGAGTGCGCCGATTGTCATCACCCCAAACGTGAGACGGGTGACTGCGGTCATTTTTGACATTGCTGTACCTTTCTTGTTCTTTCAGGTGGGTGGCGTCATCCGCCGTGGAGCAGGATGCCGGCGGGAGTGGAAATGTATGTCACCCATCGCATGAGCACCCAGAGGAGCGCCGTTAACACGACCGTGTAGGAAATGGCGAAGGTCGAAGACCTTTTGCCAACCACCATGAGGTACGTGAGCGACAAAGCAGCCGCCGCGATGAATAGGCCGCACAGGTAAAGCAGGATGAAGAATCCGGCGATGAAGCCAAGTGTGACCAGCCACACCTTCCGCGGCGTGTGGGACAGCACGTACTCGGGATCGTTTTCGTCGATCTCCTGCACCACGGCCGGTACGTCCGGGCTCAGAGTTTCTTCGTGCGTGCCGCGGGAGTCGTCTGTCGGGGAAGGGTCTTCTTCTCTGTCTTCTTCTCTGTCTCGGCGGTGCCGGGCGGACTCGATGAAGCTCTTGGCGATCATCCAGAGCGCGCAGAATATGCCTAGGCTCGCCGCCAGTCTGGGCAGCAGCACTGACACTGCGGATGAGAAGGTGAAGCTCAACGCCAGCGCTCCCGCGCTGACGAAAAGCACGGCGCACGAAATGACAATGTCAGGCATCACCGATCGTTTCTCGGCATGAAGTGTCATTTGTTCCTCCCGATCGTGCGGATAACCTGTGTCCGCGGCCCTTCCACCGGCTCATCGGCCGCGCGGCGTTTGTGATCGCGGGCGACTGACCGAACGCTGAAGACAAACGTCGCGAGGACGATGACGCCGATGATGATGACACCCGGCCGCGTCAGCCAACCGCTCGAGAACAGGGTGTCAGACAGTTGGAGGTATTGCTCGAGCAGCGCACCGAGAACAAGGGCGAGGAGGAACGGCACGCGCGGCCAGTCCCATCTGAGGCATACGACGCCGAGCACTGATGCTCCAAGCATGACGAACAGATCTCCCCAGTGGTTCGACGCCGTGTAGGCACCGATCACAAGGAACAGGAAGAGAACCGGAGTCAAAACCGTGCCCGAGATGCGCGTGAGCGACGCGAGCGGCCGAACGAGGGCGAGCGCGAGTGCGACACCGAGGATGCCCGCGATGACGACGGTCCAGACCATGGAGAAGGTCACATCGAGCTGAGTCGTCAGCATGGCTTGGCCTGGAGTGATCCCGAGAACGAGGAAGCCGCCGAGGAGGACGGCTGTCGCAGCCCCACCGGGAATCCCGAACGCGATTGTCGGGATGAGTGAGCCCGCGTCCTTCGCATTGTTGGTGGCTCCGGCTGCAACGAGGCCGTCGATAGCCCCCTTGCCGAATTGCTCGGGGTTCTTCGACGTCTGACGCGCCTGACCATAAGAAACCCACTGGGCCACAGTGCCGCCGAGGCCCGGCAGCATGCCGATGACGACTCCGACGGAGGATGAGCGCACGGCCAGGAACCAGTGACGCAAGGCATCCGCCACACCACGCATGGTTCCGGAAAGCTTGGCATCGCCTATGGACCCTGTCGCGATCGACGACCGGGTCAGCATCAGCTGGAGGACTTCGGCTCCTCCGAACAGCCCGACGACGACGGGAATCAGCTCGATCCCACCCCAGAGATACATCTGGTCGAAGGTGAAGCGGGGAAGGCCCGCCGACGGGTCGGACCCGACGTATGAGGCGAGCAGACCTAGCGCCACCATGGCCATGCCCTTCGCAGGGCTCTTGCCGGAGAGCGTGACGACGAACGCAAGGCCGAGAAGCACCAGCATGAAGAACTCCGGCGGCCCGAGCACCAGCACCAATGGGCGGATGACGGTGATGAACACCCCCAACACGACCGCGCCGAACACAAGACCGATCGTCGAGCTCGTGAGCACGATGCCCAACGCACGGCCAGCCTGCCCCTTCTTGGTCATCGGATAGCCGTCAAGCACCGCAGCGGCCGAGGTGGCTTCACCCGGGATGCCGAACAGCACCGAGGTGATATCGCCCGCTGTACCGGTGACGATCCACATACTCAGGAGGAACACGATCCCCTGGACCGGCTCCATCGCAAACGTGAAGGGAAGGAGCAGAGCGATGGCGACCGCGCCGCCGAGACCGGGGAGGATGCCGACGATGAAGCCGATGAATATGCCCAAGACCATCAGCAGCAGGGTCTCCCACTGCAGCACCTGCTCAAGCCCACTGCCGATCGCGTCAATCATCGAGGCCACCGCCTCCAGCGGAAGCGACACCGCTGATATCGACACCGACCTCGCAGGGTCGCATGTTTGGAGCACATCGGGGCGACATTGACACCATCGCACGCCTTTCTCACATCGTTGTGTTGGTCGATCCGTACTCGGGAGCGATGTCCGCGCTTCAGAACGGGGAGCCTCGCGGCGAATGGATAGACCATATCACCTATGACCCATCCGTCAAGTCAGCCGGTATCCTCTAGAGTGCGCGAGCAATCGTGCCCGGCTCCCGCCGGGAGCCGCGATTGCGCCGCGACACTAATAAGGAGACGGCAAATGGCCGAGATGAAAGACGCCACCCTTGCGCCTCGGTTCACCCAAGTGAACGTGGATAGGGCCTCGCACGTCATCGTCGATCAGATCAAGCGACTCATCCAAGACGGGAGCCTCCACCCAGGTGACCGTCTCCCGAATGAGCGTAGCCTGTGCCAGCAGCTGGGAGTCAGCCGAGTCACCGTTCGCGAAGCGCTCCGCGTGCTTGAAGCGACGGGACTCATTCAGGTCCGCCTGGGCGCCCATGGGGGGTCATTTCTCACCTCGCCCTCCGCTGAACTCGTCGGCGCGAACCTCGCCCAGCTCCTCTCCCTGTCTCCGATCACGGCCTCGGCGGTGACAGAAGCGCGCCAGGTGTTTGAAGTCGGGATCCTCCCCCTGGTGATCGACAGGGCTACCCCTGAGGACATCGCAGACCTGCGCGCGCTCGTGGCGACCGCAACAGCTGCGCAGAAGGCCGGCGTCTACGAGACGGCCATGTCGGCCGCGTTCCACGTTCGTCTCGCGGTCTGCACTCATAACCCAGCGCTCGAGGCCCTGATGGAGAGTTTCCACGGCCCGCTCCTGTCCTCTCTGCGTGAGGCACAGTCCGCTGCCCCGCACATGGGTATTCGCGGGGCCGAGGAGCACGGCGAGATCGTCGACGCGATTGAAGCACGGCGCCTCGATCTCGCCCAGCGAATCCTCACCGAGCACCTTGAGCGAACTGCACAGCGAGTGAATCCGACGGAAGGTTGAGCATTCGGCTCCTTCCTGTGGTCTAATGGTCCTACCGAACTGGGAGCGCTATGACCACCATCGCAACGACGCGGAAACCTGCCGGGACCTTGATCATCGGGGCCGGCCAAGCAGGACTTCAACTGGCGACCAGCCTGCGTGAGCTCGGCGACACGCATCCGATTACGGTCATCGGCGGTGAGCTGCACCCGCCGTACCAGCGGCCGCCCCTGTCAAAGGCATTCCTCAGCGGGACGGCGTTGCAAGAAGAGCTCGCGCTCCGCGGCTCAGATTTCTACAGAGACAATGACATCGCGATGATCTGCGGCGAGTGGGTCGAGGCGATCGAGCTCCACGACGCCGAGAGCTCCGCCGGCCACGCACGCACCGCCAGCGGCAGACGAGTCGAGTTCGACCGGCTCGCGTTCACCGTGGGCGGTACACCTCGGCGCATGAACGCGCCGGGGGCCGATCTCGCCGGCATCCACTACCTTCGCACGCTGGATGACGCAGTCGCCCTCAAGGACGACTTGAATCGAGCGGCGCGCGTCGTTGTCGTGGGCGGCGGCTTTGTCGGTCTTGAAATCGCCGCTGCGGCCACGTCCAATGGCAAGAACGTCGTCGTCCTGGAGGCACAGGACCGTCTCATGTCACGGGCCGTGGCCCCCGAGATGTCGGCCTTCTACTCGGAGGCCCATGCGCGACGAGGCACCCATATCCGGCTCGGTGCTGCCGTCTCAGGCTTCCGCGGATCAGATCGCGTGGAAGGCGTCGAGCTCGCCGATGGCGAGGTCATCGACGCTGATGTCGTCGTCGTGGGCATCGGCCTGCTTCCGCATACTGAACTTGCCAAGTCGATCGGCCTGGCCGGCGACCACGGGGTGATCGTCGACGAGTCGGGAAACACACGGATCCGAGGCATCGTCGCGGCAGGTGACTGCGCGATCAGCGCACACCGAACGCACGGCCAGATCAGGCTTGAATCGGTGCCGAATGCGATCGCACAGGCGAAGACGGCGGCGGCGGCGCTATTGGGCCGCGAGCCCGGTACACCGTCCGTGCCCTGGTTCTGGTCCGACCAGGCAGACCTCAAACTTCAGATGGCTGGCCTGACGATGGGCTACGACCAGGTCGTTCTCCGCGGTGATGTCGAAGGCGAACACTTCTCTGCCCTCTACTACCGGGACGGCCACCTGATCGCGGTCGAGGCCGTCAACGCTTCCCGGGACTACATGGCGGCGCGGCGCATCCTCGAGGCCGGTGGGAATATCCCACCGGAGAGCGCTGCAGACACCGAGATTCCGCTCAAGACCTATCTGGTGCGCTGAGAAGGCGCGCCGGCAGCCCGGACATGAGCTGATCCCGGCGCGCCCGCGCCTCCGCCGTTCGTACTAGATGACGAACGACTCGAGCGCCTCCGGGGCGAACAGGTCCTCCGGTGTGCGCTGAGACAGCGAGAGTCCCTGCTCATGGTGGTAGCGGAGGAAGGTCGAGAGCACACGGTGGTTGTCGGGGCCGAGGCCATACGACCAATAATCTTCGCCCAGCAGAGTGCGCGCTTCCTCAAGGTGCATCATCAACCACGGCTCCATCAAATGCAGGGCCGAGGAGTCGTAGATCCGAGCGGTCGCCTGCGCCTTGGCGGCGGTCAGCGCTTTCGTCAATGACTGGGCGACCCACCGGTGCTTTTCGTAAAGCTCGCGGCGAAACACCACCACGTGCATTATCGGGAAGATCCCCGTGTGCTCGAAGTATTCCTGCTCCGCCGCCTTCGTATCGGGAAAGAGCCGAGCGACACGACTGCCGGCGAGCCCGAAAGTGCTCGGTATCCTCGGCGAGAAGAGAGCATCGATCTCACCTGCTGCCAGCATCTCCGAGAGCGTCCGATCATTGGGGATACGGCGGACGTCGAAGGGCACGTCCACAGCCCCCTTCTCCATCCTCCCCGGTTTCTCCTGTCCGCCGGTGAAGAAGACGGATGCGTCGAGCGGAAGGTCGTGTCGGTCGGCAAGAATGCCGCGCTGCCACACACACGCGGTCAACTGCACTTCCGGCATGCCGATGCGCTTCCCGCGCAGGTCCGCGGGCGTGTGAATCCCGGCGTCGACATTGACGAACATTCCGCCGTGCCGAAACTGACGCGACGTGTAGATCGGCAGAGCGATGAACGGTGGCGTCTCCCCCACGTCGAGAGCGTTGAGCGTGGAGACGTAGGTCGACAGCGACATCTCTGCCGCGTCGAACTCACGGTGCCTGGCCATGCGAAAGAAGGTCTCCTCGACGGGCAATCGCAGGTATGTCACGTCCATGCCGTCGACAGCGACCGTGCCGTCTTCAATGGCGCGCGTGCGGTCGTAGTCGCCACACGCGAAGGTCAGTGGCAAGCGGCTCACAACGCTGCCTCCGCAATGCGCTTCGCAAGCCGCGGATAGACCCGAAGCGCATTGGCACGAGTGATCGCTTCCCAATCCGGCTCTGCCAGCTCCGCGTTGCGCAAGTAGGTCAGCGTGTCGTCCCACTCGACTCCGGTCTCCGGGTCCGCACCGCGCACCGCGCCGAGCATCTCGGACGCGAACAGTAGATTGGATGGTGGAACAACCTTCAGGAGCAAATCGATGCCGGGCTGGTGGTAAACGGCGGTGTCGAAGAACACGTTCCCCAGAAGCTCGGACGGGTCCTGCCAGCCGTTGCGCATGGCAAGCCCGCGATATCGACCCCAGTGATAAGGCACGGCACCTCCACCGTGCGGGATCACGAACCGCAGCCCGGGAAAGCGTGAGAAGAGGTCCGACGAGAGCAACTGCACGAACACGCTGGTGTCGGCGTTCAGGTAGTGGGCTCCAAGGGTGTGGAAGTTCGGGTTGCACGCCATGGAGACATGCACCATCAAAGGGATGTCGAGTTCCTCTGCAAGCTCGTAGACAGGAAACCACGTCGGGTCGGTGATGGGCTGACCAGCCCAGGTCCCGGAGGGGTCTGGGTTGAGATTCGCAGCGACGAAACCAAGCTCGCCGACAGTGCGTCGCAGCTCAGCCAAGACGCCGTCGAGGTTGCCGTCCGGCGTCTGCGGGAGCTGCGCGACGGAGGCAAAGTGAGCGGGGAATGCTTCGCCCACGCGATAGACCATGTCGTTGGAGGCCTGCGCCCATGCATTCGCGACGCTGGCATCCGGCACGTGATGTTCCATACCCGCAGCGCGTGGCGAGAAGAGCATCAGGTCACCACCACGGTCACGCAGCACGCGCAACTGATTGGCCTGGACGCTCTCTCGGATCGCGTCGTCTGACACGCGAGCGGCCAGGGAGTGCACGCTCGGGGATTCGCCGCGCAGTTGTGCAGCCCTGAACTCCCGCAACGGCGAGGGCTCGGTCGTGTAGTGACCATGTATGTCGATGATCATGCGGTTCGCCCCTCCTGCCAGTCGTCGTAATCGACGTAGCGGATGCCGGCTGCGTCAATGAGGCCGCGCATGTGGTTGACATCGAGCGCGATCTCACCAGACAGGTACCTGCTGCGTGCGCGGGCCTCTTTCTCCTCACGCTGGCGAGAGGCTTCGATGACCTCAGCCACGCGGACGCGGGGCACGATGACAACACCGTCGTCATCGGCGAGGACTGCATCGCCTGCATGAACGATCTGCCCGGCTATCGAGATGGGGACGTTGACGTCTCCCAGAGTTCCTTTGATCGTGCCTGCCGCAGACACATGGCGCGTCCATACGGCGAAGCCCATGCCGCGCAAGTCGGCGATGTCGCGCACACCGGCATCCATCACCAAGCCCCGCACACCGCGGGCCTGCAACGAGGTCGCGAGGAGGTCACCGAAATATCCCATGTCCGACGCAACGGTGGGAGTGACGACGAGAATGTCGCCCTCCCGGCACTGCTCGACAGCTACAGCGATCGTCGTGTTGTCTCCCGGCGCCACCGTCACGGTCACGGCTGACCCCGCCACGCGAACACCGCGTTGGATGGGAGAGATGCCGGTCGCGAGGAGCCCTGTTCGGCCCTGAGCCTCATGCACGGTGGCTATGCCATAGCCTGCAAGAGCGTCGAGCTCACTGAGCGGAGTGCGAGGTGGGTTCCTCACTACCAAGCCGGCCATCAGAGGGCGCCGTCTTGGTCGACACGGCCACCGGGTTGCCCGATCATCGCCGGCATCATCGAGATGTGGATCGCGTCTTCGTCCGTCTGACCAGCGAGCACGCGGATCGCATGATCGACCTGATCGATCCCGTACCGGTGCGTGGCGAGTTTTTCGAGCGGGAAACGACCCGAGACGATCTGCGCCACGGCCAATTCGCATGCGAGATAGGAATGACCGCGCGCCGACTTGATCGTGATCGACTTCTCGGTGATCTTCTTCAAGGGGAAGTCGGGGAACGCGGCGACCTCGCCCTGCACCAGCAGCGTGCCCTCGCGCCGTTTGAGCACATCCACGCCAAGGAGGAGCGGAGCAGTACCCGCGCGAGAAGTGCAGTCGAGCACGTAGTCCACACCGCGCCCTCCCGTCAGGTCCATGACCTTCTCTCTCGGGTCCTCCGTCAACACGTCGATGACGTGATCTGCACCCAACTCGAGAGCAAGATCGAACCGGGCTCGGTCGCGCGTCGTACCCGACATGATGATCTTGGAAGCCCCCGCCTGCTTTGCGGCAACGAGCTGTGAGAGACCCTGCTGGCCCGGCCCTTGGATAAGCACCGTGTCGTTGTATCCGATGCCTGCGGTGAGCAATGCCCACTCGATTCCATTGGACAGGGGCATGACCAAGCCGGCCAACTCTGCTGTCACCGTGTCAGGGATCTTGTGCAGCACGGAGTTCCACGGCAAGTACATGTTCTGGGAGAACCCGCCCCATAGACGGCCGGGCAGATCGCTGGACGTGTAACCGAAGCGGCGTGCGTCCGGGTTGGTGCGCCAATCCGTCGCCACGCAGTGGCGATACTCTCCGATGCGGCACCACTCGCAGTTGTAGCACGCTACGTAGTGCTCCACGAAGACCCGGTCACCCTCCACCAGACCATGGCGAAGCATGAACCGATCACCGGCTTCGGTGATGACGCCCACGTTTTCGTGGCCCATGATGACAGGTCCACGCGTAGACGGAGTATCGGGCGGAGAGAAGTACAGCTTGGCGTCAGTGCCGCATATCCCCGCCACCTCGACCTGAAGCAGGGCTGAGTCTGCATCAATCTCCGGCCTCGGGAACTCGCGCATCTCCGTGACGCCGGGAGCGGATCTTACGGCAGCGAGCACCTGTTCAGTCATAGCACTTCCTCGAGCTTACGATTGGAATAATGGTATGACCACGCTATCATCCCTACCAAGGAACTTCCCTACTGGAGGACACATGACGCTCTCGACTCTCACTCGTCCGCAGGGCGCGACCCGCGCGCTGATCGACGGGCTTGTCTCTTCACCCGAAGCACCACTTGCCTTCGTCGACGAGCCGGTGCTTGTGAACGGCTTTCGCAAGATGGTGCGAAACCTCGAGTTCGACGTCGCCGAGATGGCCTTGACCACGTACATCACGGCCAAGGAGCACGGGGTCGCATTCAGCGCGCTGCCGGTGTTCCTCGTGCGCGACTTCCACCATGGTGCGACCCAGGTGCTGCGCACCAACACGGTTCGCTCGGTGCCGGACTTGGCAGGCGGGCGAATTGGCGTCAATCGCGGCTACACGGTGACAACGGGAGTCTGGGGCCGTGCTGCGCTCGGGCGGGCAGGACTCGACCTGGAGTCGGTCACCTGGGTGTGTTCGGGCGACGAACACGTCGCAGAGTACACGCCGCCCTCCAACGTGACCAGCGCCCCCGAGGGACGCACTCTGGAGGAGATGCTCCTTGAGGGGGAACTCGACGCCGTCGTCGGCGCCAACATCACACATCCCGATGTCGTCCCGATCTTCGAAGCCCCCGATGATGCCGCAGCGCAGGTACTTCGCCAGTCGGGCGTGTTTCCGATCAACCACCTCGTTGTGATTCGGGACGATCTCCTCACGGAAAACCCCGGCCTCGCGGGATCCGTGTTCGCCCTTTTCGCTGAAGCGAAACGTCGCTACGTCGAACGCCTCAGAATTCAACCGGATGGGAGCCGCCAAGATCGAATCCTGTCCCGGGTGATGGAGATCACCGGAAGGGATCCTCTCCCGTACGGCGTCGAACCGAATCGTGCGACGCTAGAAGCCCTCATCGACACCGCGGTGAAACAACACATCATTCACGACCGTCCGGCAGTAGAAGATCTCTTCGCTGCCGGCACCAGAAAGTTGGAGGGCTGATGTCAACGTTGGCGCGCATCGCGATCGCAGGAGACCACCACGGGATTCAGCTGATCGACCGCATCGTCGCGGTCTATTCCGAGCGTGGACACGACGTCATCGACCTCGCCCCGCGCGTCGAGGGCATCGTCGACTATCCCCCGCTGTGCGCGGCAGTCGCCAGACGTGTCGCGCGCGGTGATGCCGACCTCGGCATCATCGTCGGCGGGAGTGGCCAGGGTGAGGTCATCGCGTGCAACAAGGTCCCCGGAATCCGCGCTGGAGTCGCATACTCGGAGTTCTCCGTCGATATCTCACGCGGCAACAACAACGCCAACATCATGGTCATCGGCACGAAGGTGATCGACGAGCGCACAACACTCACTCTTCTGGACCGGTGGCTCCGCACTCCGTTCAAGGGCGGGGTCCACACTCAGAGGCTCGCCCAGATCGCCCAGATCGAAGCCGAGTTCATGGCGTAGTTATCGGCCACCACCCCCGGCGAGGCTCATGCGCCGGGGGTGGCAACGGGCGAGACGCGCTTCGCCTCAGTGTTGTGCCAGGAACTCACGCACACGTGTCGTCGACGCCTCCGCTGTCTGCTCGGCCACCGGCACATCCCAGAATTCTGCCTGGGGGAGACACTCCTCCAGGTACCGCGCAGCCGAACGAGTGTGCGAGAGGTCTTCACCTGGCACGATAAGAGCCGGAGTCTCGAGCAGCTGAAGATCTTCCGGTTCTGGCCCGGGCACCGTGTCCCGGTCGAACAGAAGGCGCGACGAGCCGGACACGACCGTGACGTAGCGGTCAAGTTCTGTCGCAGAGCAAGCCGAAGCGAAGGCATCATCGGATCGCAGGACGGCGGCCCACGGACCGACCCTCGGGTCCTTCGTGAATCCCGCTGTCGTCGATCTCGCAAGTTCAACGACGGCTTCCACGCCGTTCTCCAGAACGAAACTCAGGTGCCGTGCGAATCGGTTGTGCTGTGCGGTGCGGTAGGTCACCCCTCCCGCCGGCGAGAAAAGCACCATGCTCCGCACCCGCGCCGGCTGGGCGATCGCGAGGAGCGCCGCCGACGAGCATCCCACGCAGCCCCCCATTGTGTGTACGGAGTCGAACTGCAGGTGGTCGAGCAGGCCGGCAGCCTGGGTGACGTACTTCGACCAGGAGAGGCGTTCAAGACGCCCTCCCGATTTACCCGACTCACGACGGTCGAAAACCACGCAGGTGTAATCTCGCGACAGGCTCTCGACGAATCCCAGGTCTTTGTATCGCCCGAATGTCGTCCAGTTGTCGAGGCTCGAATTGAAACCACCCGGACTGAACATGAGAATCGGCGGGCCTTCGCCGACCATCTCGTATCGAGTGCGAATACCGTCTATGTCAACAACCGGCATGACTTTCTCCTTCTGTTTCTTCAGCTCGCGCCGGAAGTCCGCACGCCCCCGCGAATCTGACGACCCGCTCGGATGTCCTCGGCACACGCGGCCAAGCCGTCGTGCGCAATGCGAGCCATGTTGGCATACGCGTCGACCTCGGAGTCCAGCGACTTCTCGTTGTAACCGAGAGCGACGTTCGCCATTCGGATTCGACCGTCCAGCCAAGGGCCTCCCCCGAAGCCGCCAAGCACGGGGATCGATACAGCCTCCACGACCGCGGGCCCTACGACCGGACCCGAGTTCGTGAAGTTGAGCGCCACTGCGCCCGCACCTTCGAGTCGCTTCGCCTGAGCCACGAACTCATCGGTCATCTCGTCGGGGACCTGCGCCTGGTGCGCGGCAGAGTACTCGATGCCGTACTTGAGGGATGTCTGCGGCGTGATACCGAATTGGGCGAAGACTGGGATGCCCGCTCGGGTCAGCCGCTCGACTTCGTCGGGGAAGTCGGCAGCCCCGTCGAGCTTCACAAGATCGACGCCGACCTCCTTCACGAGACGGATGGCGGCCGGCAGAGCGTCACCGGACTGCAGGGGGCCGAACGGGAAATCGCAGCTCACAAGCGCATCGCGCACGCCGCGGCGCACGGCTTTCGCGACGATGAGCATTTCGTCGAAGGTGATCTCCAACGGGTTGGACTGGCCCCACAGGTTGACTCCAACCGTGTCGCCGACGGACACGATATCGGCCCCGACACGATCCGCAATCCTCGCCATGTGGTAATCCCATGCCACGAAGCAGACGGACTTCTCGCCCGCCTGCTTCATCGCCTGCAACTGCGGAATCGTGGTCACGCGCGAATCGCCTTCAACAGCTCGAACAGGTCATCTTCGTCGGCAGGGACCAGGAGAACACGCACATAAGGTCGTATTGCTGCCAGTGTCGTCCCGCTCAGAGGACCCGAATCGAGCAGGAGCAGTCCAGCCGTCATGATGGATCGCTCGCGGCACGCCGCTCCCACAGACGCGACAGCGCCGGGGTCCATGGCATCCGTAGCCGCGAAGATCACCGAATCCGAGTGCTCGATCTCGGCGATCATGACGCGGGGCTCACCCGAGAGAGTGACCAGCTCATCTCCCGAGGAGGATGCCGTGTAGAACTGGGCCTGGCCCCAGCCGACCGCAGCAACGGAAGCGACCGTCTGTGCCGCGGACTCGTCGAAAGCGATCACCCTGGTCGACCTGGCATGAGCCAGGGGGTAATCGATGCGGTATGCCGCTTCTTCTGCCGTGACCGCGCGCGCACACGCGCTCAACGGATTAGTCGAGGTCGCCATCATCACACCGTCGTCTGTGGCACGCCCTCGCGCGCCTGGAACCCGTCGCCGATTCCTTCGACGAACGGCAGGTCCGGAGGAAGGACGATCGCCACGGATCGGATCTTCTGGTGCTCGATGACGTTACCCGCCGGCTCTGTGCCGTGGTCTCGAAGCGCCTCGACAGCACGGCGCAGCTTCTGGCGCGCCTTGATGATGCCAGCGTCCGTCGCGACCAGCCGTTCCTTCGTCCGGTCCACGACCGGCCCCATGCTCTCTTGCAGGGACGAGTCCTGGATGGCAATGCCCTCAACGCCCGAGAACAGTTCACCGCTCTTCTGCTTGACACGGTCGATCAGATAGTCGTTGTCCTTGTTCGCCACTGGGCGGTAGGTGCCCGGGATGTTCTTGCTGTGGACACCCGCCCCGGCTTCCATCGCCGAGACCTCAGCCTCTGAGAGTTCTCGCGTGGGGTGGTAGTCGAAGCTCCATGACCAGCAATTCTCGTCATCGATCGGCACCCAGAAGTGTCCGTGAATCGGATGGTCACCACGAGGCGGAACCAAGGTGAAGTTGGGGAGCACCCACGGCGTCACACGCCAGTAGTAGTGGCCCTCCTCCGCGTTGCGGCGCGCTGCAATGAGCAGGCCCCCGTCATTCTCGACGACCTCGAAGAATGGCTTCAAGTCGCCCTTGTTGTACTGATTGCCTTTCGCTCCCGCGAAGAGCGGGTCAGCCTCGAGGCCGCTTCCCGTTGGTCCACCACCGTGAAGCCACGAGACGTGGCTGGAGTCGATGCCCCCCTCGAGGGCCTGGAGCCAGTTGTTCTCCTGGAGACGCTTCGAGGTGAAAGTCTGGCGGGTAGGAACTGTCGCGAACTCCCACGCGGGTAACGCCGGCTGCTTCTGTGGGTCGCCGAGGTAGGCCCACAGGATGTCGCCGAGTTTGACGAGCGGGTAGGAGCGGAGCTTCACGTTCTTGCAGAATTCGGAGTTGTTGAGCTCACTGGGAACGTCGATGGCCTGGCCGTTGGCGTTGTACTTCCAGCCGTGGTAAGGGCAGCGGATGCCGCCATCCTCCACTCGCCCGAAGAACATCGAGACGCCACGGTGGGCGCAGAACTCGTCCATGAGGCCGTACTCGCCCTCCGGCGTACGCACCGCGATGAGCCGTTCAGAGAGGATCTTCACGCGCACGGGCGGGCAGCCGTCCTCAGGCAGCTCATCGGCGTGCAGCACGGGCTGCCAGTAGCGACGGAAGAGGTTCCCCATTGGGGTCCCCGGTCCCGTCTGCGTGAGCAAGTCATTGATGTCTGGGCGCAGCATTGCTATCCCTCTCCTCTTAGTGCCACGCTTCAGGGCGCGGCTCGACGACAAGCCCATTGAGCTCGTCAGTGATGGTGATCTGGCAACCGAGACGGCTGGCCTCAGAGAAATCGGAGACACCGAGGTCGAGAAGGTCGGCCTCCACTTCGCTGGGGCCACCGACGCGGTCGCGGTCTTCGTCGCGGACCCACACGTGACACGTCGCGCACGACAGTTGGCCGCCGCATTCGCCGACGATGCCCGGCACGCCGGAGCGGACCGCGGCACTCATGACGGTCTCGCCGACCGAGGCTTCGACCTCACGCTTGTCTTCGTCACTGACGATGTACACGACTTTGGGCACCCGAGGCTCCTTTGAACTAATGGCCTGACCAATCTACCGTACGATATCGCCATGTCAATACTTCCTCCCCCGAATCCGACGATTCCGTTCCGTCAGGAGCGAGAGCTGATTGCTGATGCATGCCGTGTGCTCGCGGGCCGTGGTCTCGCAGACGGAATTCTGGGTCACATCAGCCTGCGCATCGACGATGAGCGTCTCCTCGTGCGCTGCCGAGGCCCCTGGGAACGCGGCCTCGGCAACACCACCCCGGAAGACATCCGCCTCATCCGTTTCGATGGATCGGAAGCTGCGCCCGGGGAGCTCGACGGCTGGTCGCCACCCAACGAACTGCCGCTGCACACCGCCGTGCTGCAATCGCGCAATGATGTCGCCGCGGTTGTCCACGCGCACCCGTCACGCACTGTCGCAGCAGACCTCGCAGGAATAGTGATTCGCCCCATCGTGGGCGCATTCGACATTCCCGGTGCGAAACTCGCGGCAGCGGGCGTCCCTGTTTATGCTCGCGCAGTCCTCGTGCGAGAGGAGAAGCTGGCGGCCGAAATGGTGACTGCCATGGCGGATCGCCCCGTCGTGCTCCTCAGGGGCCATGGCCTCACCAGCGCCGCGGCCACCGTCGAGCAGGCGGTCCTGCAGGCGATCAGTGTCGACGTGATCGCCCGACTCTCTCTCGACATCCTCTCTGCCGGCGGGACGCTTCGTGACATCCCCGAGGAAGACATGGCTGAACTACCCGATCTCGGCTCCACGTTCAATACGCAGGTCGCGTGGCGCCACGAGCTCGCGCGGCTTACCGGGATCGTCGGTCCGCCAAAGGCCTGATCTCGTGCACGCCGCTCGAAGGCGCGCAGTCAATACGTATGCGCCCGAGCTGTCGGCGTCAGCATCTGCGTCGGCGAGTGAGGAACATCGCGCTCGCAGGGCAAGAGCACCCTCGCCCGGGAGGTGCACTCACACCGCACACATCTTCTCGCGCGGCGGCAATCCCCGTTTGAATGAAGCATCGTCGGGCTCCGAGCCCTGCCCGCAAAGGCGTTCGGCGACGCCTTGTCTCCACGCCAATAGATCGGCCAAGAACTTATCTGATGGTCGGGCGGTTGTGTACCCAGCAGCTGGTGCCGGCACATACGTCAGCGCGGTGCGCTCGGGCCCGATCCGAGATCCTCGCGTTCGCGCAGTTCCTGACGAGCTTTGGTCGCAGATTTGGTCAAACAAACCCCGAACGAGCGCGTGAAGCGCGAGATCCGCCGCCAGCAACAAAGCCTCCGCGAAGAGCTTCGACCGGTATGAGTCAGCCGCTCGGACCACCATTCTTCCGATGGGTCACCGCGATGCCCGACAAGTGACGGCCGGTGACCTCGACAGTGCGCTCTCCGATGTCCGCGCGAAGAAGCCCGGCCTGCACAAGGCGATCCGCACCATCCTTCGTCAACATAGCGCCGGCAGAGATGGAACCAGATGCGCGAGCGTTATTGGAGCGGTTTCGGGAACTCGCGGAACCGGCCCTGACGCAATCCCACTATCGCCAGAGACTCCTACTGATTGTCCACGCTGGACGCGCCCAAGTGACGGCACCGCCCAGCCTCAGCCTTGCTTGCTCCTGGGAGAGCATGTCACTGCCCTTCCCGGCTAAGCGGTAGATCCGTAGTCAGATGCCGTTGAAGCGGACAAAATCCGCAGAGCTACGCGGCTCTCGGTCCGCTTGACCGGAGAACTCCGCAAATTCGACATCCGGCGGAACCCGCGAGAATACCGGCGCGTTCCGGCTGCCTCGGTGTCAAAGTGTGGGGCAAAGGGTGGGGTTAGCTCGCGTCCCGACCCCACACGATCGAGCGCACTAAGGTCTTGCCCTCGTAAACGACGCACCGGGTGTCACCCTTTGAAGTGGGTGCCTGGAGCGCGGGGCAGGCGTGGGCACTTGCCCATAGCGACGGTCGATCAAGTGTCGCCGAGGGTGACGATCGCCGTATCGGCCTCAAGCTTGGGCGATGAGCCCGGGATCGAAGCCGCATCGGTGACGATCGAAACGGCTCCCGACACGGGCACCCGGCTCCGCCGTGAGGTGGCGAGTCAAATCGACCCGTCACCGCCGGAGTTCGCGAAGCGCATCCTGAATGACCTGGTGGACCAGTACCCGGCTGGATCCGCCACGATCAAGGCATACGTGGCCCTGACCTTCAACGCGGCCGCCCGCGTTGGCGGCAAGAAGCGCACGCCCGACGAGATGGGCCGGGAGCTGGCATCCCGACTCCCCGGGCTCACACAGGGCCTCGCAGCGACCGGTGCGGGGGCAACCCGGCCGTTGAGCGCTCAGGATCTTTGCGAGGTCGTCCGCGTTGCTTACGACCCCGCGGCCGCGCCGCTGATCGACACCGCGAACGCCGCTGGTGAACCGCCGGAGCTGTACTGGCCGGAGGTCGGCCCCACTGCCCACCAGTCCAACTGGGACACCTACCGGCATGACTCCGCTTTGTCGGTGACCTGGATGATGAGCGGGGCCCCGCGCGGCAACGTTCCCTCGAGCGTTCTCGCTCGACTTCTGGCCCCGCACCGCGACGTCGCCAGAAAGCGCGTCACACTGCTGTACCGGCCGATTGACGCGGCTAAGGCCGCGGCGATCGTTGAAGCGGACGTTCGAGCATCAACGTTCAATTTGCAGTCCTCGGACAAACCGACGGCACGGAGTATGACCGCAACTCGCGCGGCTCTGGCAACCGCACAAGAAGAGGCATCAGGCGCTGGGCTGGTGAACTTTGGCCTGTTGGTCACCGCTACGGTGATGCACGCCTCACAGGAGGCGGACGCCCGTGCGGCGATCGACAACCTCTCCGTGACAGCGCGGCTCCGTTTGCGGGTCGTGCATGGGTCGCAAGATTCAGCGTTCGCCGCCGCTCTACCGCTCGGTCTTGTTTTGCCGAAGCACCTGAGAGTGCCGTCCGAGCTCAGGGAGCAGCTGTAATGCCCGCCCTCGATGCGGCCAGCCGCCGCGCCCTCAAAACCCAGGTCGCGTGAGCTTCCAGCCCCGAAAAAGACGAAGCCCGAGAACCAGGCTGAGAAGCAGAAGCGACCCTCAGTGCGGCGACCTGGGCCGCGAGGGTGGCTCGCTCACGCTCGTGGCGAAGCCAGCGTGATCCAGCCGGCCGACGAGTGGCGCGGCACAACGGTTCAGGTGTGCGGTCTCCACCCGTTCTCAGTAGGCACCGGGACACCGATGATCGGTGTCCCCCTGGGCCTTCAACTCTTTACCGGTGCGACCGTCTGCGCGGATCCCATTTCGTGGTTCCAGGACGCGGGACTGATTTCGAACCCCTCAGTTTTCGTCCTCGGCTTGCCCGGCCTGGGCAAGTCCACACTGGTCCGCCGCATGGCCGCGGGTGGTGCAGGACTCGGCGCTCTGCCTCTAATCCTGGGCGATCTGAAACCTGACTACGTGGACATGATTCGCGCCCTCGGCGGGCAGGTCATCACCCTCGGCCGCGGCCGCGGGCATTTGAACATCCTCGATCCGGGCGAAGCGACGGCCGCGGCTGAGCGCCTGCGCGCAGCCGGTAAAGAAAAGGAACGCCAGCAGGTGCTCGCCGATGCTCATGGCAGGCGACAGACGATGGTGTCGGCACTCTTGACGATCCTTCGCAAAGAGCCACCAACCGACCGCGAAGAATCGATTATCGATCGCGCGCTGAAAGTCCTCGACGAGCGAGGCAACGGGATCCCCGTTCTCGGAGACTTACTGCAAGTCATCCAGGAAGCGCCGGACGAAGTTCGCGCCGTCGCACTGGACCGTGGCAACGATGAGCGCTACAAGGCGATCACCGAGAACCTCGAAGCTTCACTTATCAGCCTCACCTCTGGTGGGCGGCTGGGCGAAACGTTCGCACATCCCACCGATGTGCCAATGATGCGTGACCGCCCTGTGGTCTA
>NZ_JAODMP010000057.1 GCF_025464835.1 Mycetocola sp.
TCCTCGATGTCGGCCAGTTTCAGCCAGCGTTGCAGACAGGATTCAGAGATTCCGAAGTCCTTCGCGATCCGAGAGATCGGCGCCTCGCCTTTGCGGGCAACAGCCACGACGTCTCGGCGGAATTCCAGGGGAAGCTTTGGGCACGGGAAACATCCTTCCGTGAGAACCGAAATCCTCACAAGTCAGGAGTCAAACAAACCGACAGCAGTCCCCAATCGACTGACCGGGACGTGCGCGTGCGATATGCCCGCCAACTAGATGTACTGCCCAGGCAGGTTGGTTAACCGGCTGATGGGTGGGTGGCCTCCGATAGCGGTGTGGGGTCTGTGGTGATTGTAACCATGCAGCCAGGCCGGAAGCGCGTTCCGGCGGGCTGATTCGGTTGTGTAGTGCTTGCTGAACGCCCAACCGTCGGCGAGGGTGCGGTGGAAACGTTCGATCTTCCCGTTCGTCTGCGGACGATAGGGGCGGGTCTTCTTCGCCTTGATACCCAGCTCGGTGCAGGTGTCGCGCCAGAGGTGGGACTTGTAGGCGGAGCCGTTGTCGGAGAGCACCCGTTCAACGACAACGCCGCGGGCGGCGAACCAGGACACCGCCCGGCGCAGAACGCTGACGGCGGTGGCCGCGGTTTCGTCATCGTGGATCTCGGCGTAGGCGACCCGGGAGTGGTCATCGATCACGGTGTGAACGAACGCTGTGCCGATCTTCGGGTGCCGATAGGCGCTCTTGGATTTGCCGGGCGTCGCCGCCCGGTTCCGCTCTCCCTGTTGCCGGCCGACGTAACGCCACCCGCCGCCGTCCGGGATGTTGCCGAGTTTCTTCACATCGACGTGGATCATCGCGCCCGGTGTCTCGTGCTCGTATCGGCGCACCACTTCACCGGTTCGCCGGTCAACATGAGACAGCCGGTTCAGCCGGCACCGGACCAGGACCGCATGAACCGTCGACGCCGGAACCCCGACCGTCGCCCCAATTTGGACTGGGCCGAGTCGTTTTCGCCATCGCAGCTGAACGATTTTCCGCACCAGATCCGGCGCGGTCCGGTTCGGGATTCGGTGCGGCCGGGACGACCGATCCTGCATCCCGGCCTCACCCATCGCCGCATATCGTTCAGCCCACCGGTTCGCCGTCGGCCAGGCACAATTGAACACTTTCGCGGCCTGCGATACCGGCCAACCGTCATCAACGATCAGCCGCGCCACCCGAAGTCGTTGGCGTGGAGTCAGAGCAGCATTAGCGTGGGACATCGAGGACCTCCTGGCTGTCGAGAGTGTTTGTCTAAGCAACTCCCACTCTGCAACCGGAGGTCCTCACCTCATTCGCAGCAACTACAGCGAGTCGTCACACCGATTCAACCAACGTCCCTGGGCAGTACACCTAGCGCGCGCGTCGCGCGCTAACACACGTATTCAGCGGCGCCGACCGCCGTCCAGCGTTGCTAGTGTTCACACATGAGCAGTCCCTCGGCATCGCCGATGAAATCGCACGGGCGGGAACGCCTCGAGCGTTCGGTGTTCCTGTGGCAGCTGCTTCTCGCGGTCGGCGTGCTCATCCTCGTCTGCATCTTGCTCGTCGTCGACATCCGCCTGTCGAGTGAACTGCTCCTGCTTGTGGGCGTCGCGGTCATCTTCCTGACCACGATGGCGGCATCCGCTGTGCCGTGGCGCAAACTGCCCAGTCGCGCGACGATCGCCCTGCCGATCCTGGACATTCTCGGCATCGCCCTGATCGAAGCCGGTGAGCAGTCCCTTGGTGCGGCGCTCTTCCTTGTCTTCCCGGTGATCTGGCTCGCCACGTATTACCAGATGTTCGGGGCCGTTCTCGCTCCCACGCTGTCCACCCTCGCCGTCGGGATCAACTGGTTCGTCAACCCGAGCAACACAGTCCGCCTCCCCACGCTGCTCGTGCTGGCGATCGTGTTCGCCTTCGTTGCCACGGCAAGCTATATCGGCACACAGAAGAACCTCGCCCAGCGGCGCCTGCTCCGCCAGCAGGCCATGCTGCTCGAGGAGGCCTACGACCGGACCCGGCGGCAGGAACGTACCCTCGACGAAGTGATCAACGCGGTTACCTTCGGCGTCGTCGCGTACGACAAAATGGGCAGGCCGACGATGGTCAACCGGGCTCACCGGAAGCGGTTGCGCCAGTTCGGCTTCGACGAGAGCGAGATCGTCCCGGATGTGGTCTACCGCGAAGATCGCGTGACACCGTTCCCCGAGGAGGAGCGCCCGCACAAGCGCCTCGCCCGCGGTGAATCGTTCGACGATGTCGTCATGTGGTACGGCGAACCGGGCGGATACCGGATGGCACTCGCGGTAACCGGGCGGCCCCTGTCGAACGCGGCCGGGCAACAGGACGGGTCCGTGTGGGTGTCTCGCGACATCACCCGCGAGCTGGAAGCGATCGGTGCTCGCGACGACCTCGTCGTTTCGGTTTCCCATGAACTGCGCACACCGCTGACCTCCATCCTCGGTTACTTGGAACTCGTGCTCGACGGCGACGATGTCGGCGAAGAGAGCCGCACCCACATCGAAGTCGCCCTGAAGAACGCTGACCGCCTGCTATCCCTTGTGTCGGACCTGCTCATGGCATCCCACGACGACCAGGTCGGTTTCCTGCTGAATTTCGCCCCGACCGACGTTGCGGTGATCGCCAAGCAGTCGATCCAGGCGCTGAAGCCGATGGCCGAGGAGCGCAAGATCTCGCTGCTGCTCACTTCGATCGGCGACCCGATCGTGCAGGCGGACGAGTTTAGAATCCGCCAGGTCATCGACAACCTGCTCTCGAATGCGGTCAAGTACAACAACACCGGCGGCCGGGTGAGCATCGCCGTCATCGGCGATGTGGACGAGGTCGAGATCTTTGTGTCGGACACCGGCCGCGGGATGACCGAAGAAGAGCAGCGCAACCTGTTCTCGCGGTTCTACCGTGCGGAATCCGTGCGCAACACCACCATCCATGGCACCGGGTTAGGTCTGAGCATCAGCCGCGAGATTGCCCGCGCCCATGGCGGCGACGTCCGGATGTCCGCCAGCAGCCCCAGCGGGACGACCATGGTGGTCACCCTTCCGCGCATCAACGACGAGGACGCTGAACAATGACAACACCGGCAGACAGTGGCAGACAGCGGGGCATCCATGCTTGATCTTCAGACTCTGCTGATTGCGAGCGGAATGGTGGTCGCCATCTGCGGTGTGTCGTTCGTCTGTAACACGGTGTTCGGCCGCAACGACCCGACGGGGCGCGTGTGGAGTGCGGCTTTCATCGCCGGCATCCTCGCCACCGTCTCCTATGCCATCTGGGGTGCTGAGCGCACGGCATGGTGGGCGATCATGGTCGGTAACGCCTCCCTCGTCCTCGCCATGGGATGTGTCTGGGCCGGATCGCGGATCTTCAACGGCCGTGCGTCCCGCCTGGCGGCCGCCCTCGGCGGCTCGGCGGTGGCCGCGCTTGCCGCGGCACTCGAAAGCCCGGAAGCCGGCGACTGGGCCGGCGGGTTCGTCTTCCTCCTCGGTGTGGCCGTGTTCGCAGCGCTGGCCGGAGCAGAAGCCCTCCGGGGGCGGATGCGACGCAACCTCAACGCGCGCATCCTCGCGATATTGCTGCTGATCGTCGCCGCCTACTACGGATGCCGAGCCTTCGTCTTCCTGATCGCGACGCCAGACAGCGAACTCTTCCAGGATGCCTTCGGCACAGAGACGACCACCTTCGTCACCATCCTCTTCGTCATCGTGGCGTCGACGTCGATGTCGATCCTGCGGGCCGAACGTTCAGGTCCCCGCCACTCCCGGCCGTTCGAGCAAGGCAATTGGAACGGCATCCTTCCTGACGCGATGTTCTCGACGCCGGCTGCCGATCGCATCCGCCGTGCCAGCCGCCATGGGGAGCGTGTTGCCTTCATCGGTGCTGAGATCGACAACCTGGCCGACATGAACACAGCCTTCGGTCGCACGTTCGGTGACGACACGATCGAGTCGTTCAGTGCCATCCTGCAGGACCACCTGCCGTCCACCGCCATCATCGGGCGCCGGGCAGGCGCACAGTTCGCGTGCGTCGTCATGGCGGAGGATCTCGAGCAGGCGTACGACATCATCGAACGGGTGCGCCTGGCCCTCGTCGACGAGCCGGTCGAGAAATCGACAGGGATCCGCCTCGCCGTCAGCTGGGGGGTCGTCATGGCGGAGCCGGGCGAGCCCGACATCGCAGCGCTCACCGCCGAGGTGCGCGGCCTGGTGAAGGCCGCTCAGGAATCCGGCGGCAACCGGATCGCCGGGCGTCCGGCACCCACCCGCTAGCCGCTGCGCACACTCAACAGGGACCTCCGTGCGGAGGGCACCGCCCCTGTCGAGCAAGCGCGCTCGACAGAACCACCCGTTGAGCGGTGAGGGCAACGCCCCGCACGCCGACCGCACCCGCCACCGAGCGTGCGCGGCACCTTCTTCCCGCCGCCTAAACTAGGACCATGACCTCTTCCAACCCGGTGGATGTCGCCCTGATCGGTGGCGGCATCATGAGCGCAACTCTCGCAGCCCTGATCAAGCAGCTTCAGCCGGACTGGACCATCGAAATCTTCGAACGGCTCGGCGACGTCGCCCAGGAGAGCTCGAACCCGTGGAACAATGCAGGCACCGGCCACGCCGCCCTGTGCGAGCTCAACTACATGCCTGAGAGCAAGGACGGCTCGCTCGACCCATCCAAGGCGATCAGCGTCAATGAGCAGTTCCAGTTGAGCCGCCAGTTCTGGTCTTCGCTCGTCGCCCGTGGCATCCTTCGTGACCCTTCCACCTTCATCAACCCGACCCCGCACATGACGTTCGTGCAGGGCGAGAAGAACGTGGCCTACCTGCGCGAGCGGTACAACATTCTCAAAAAGCAGCCGCTGTTCGACGACATGGAGTACTCCGAGGACTCCCGCGTCATCCACAAGTGGGCTCCGCTGCTCATGAAGAAGCGCCTCAAGGGCGAGCCGTTTGCGGCCACCCGCGTCGCCTCTGGAACCGACGTCGACTTCGGCGCGCTGACCCACCAGCTGTTCGACGCGGCAACGGATGCCGGCGCAAAGGTCCGTCTCAACACCGAGGTCCGCGGACTGAAGAAGCAGAAGGACGGGACCTGGCTCATCCGTCACCGCCTGCTCGTCGGCAAGACTCCTGGGGTAACCCGTGCGCGGTTCGTCTTCGTCGGCGCTGGCGGCTGGGCGCTGAAACTACTGCAGAAGTCCGGGATTCCTGAGATCAAGGGTTACGGCGTCTTCCCGATCTCCGGACAGTTCCTGCGCACCGACAACCCCAGGATCGTCGCGGAACACCGCGCCAAGGTGTACAGCCAGGCTGCGGTCGGCGCCCCGCCGATGTCGGTTCCACACCTGGACGCGCGCGTCGTCAACGGAGAGTCGAGCCTGCTCTTCGGCCCGTACGCGGGCTTCAGCCCCAAGTTCCTCAAGAACGGGTCGATCCTCGACATCGTCACGCAGGTGCGACCGTCGAACC
>NZ_JAODMP010000094.1 GCF_025464835.1 Mycetocola sp.
TCCGATGCATGGCACCTGCACCAGACCGCCGATCGGGTTTGGTGTTCCATCGCGATCTCCGCCGCGTTCTCCACACGGCTGATGTGCCCTCTGAGCGATCGCAGAGTGCAGGAACCAGCGAAAAACCCCGGTTCCACGCACCGAATCAGCGAGGTGGGAGACGACTCAGCGCAGACCCTTTTTTGAGCTGATCTGTCCGGTGTCGAAGCCGAACAGATTGAGACCGCCGTGAAAGCGGGCGTGCTCGACTTTGAGGCACCGGTCCATGACGACGGTCAGTCCGTTCTCCTCGCCGTAGCGGGCGGCTTCTTCGTTCCAGATGCCGAGCTGAACCCACACCGTCTTCGCGCCGCTGGCGAGGACATCGTCGATCACCGAGGGGATGTCGCTCGCCTTGCGGAAGACGTCGACGATGTCCGGCACCTCAGGCAGTGACGCGAGATCGGGGTATGCCTTCTGGCCGAGGACCTCGTCGGCGTTGGGGTTCACGAAGTACACCCGGTAGCCGGTGGACTGGAGCAGGTAGGTCCCGACGAAGTAGCTGGAGCGTGCAGGGTTGGGTGACGCCCCCACGATCGCCACCGATGTGGCGTTCCGCAGGATGCCCAGTCGAGCCTTGGCGTCCGGCCCGACCCACGTCCGCTGGGTTTTGAGCAGCTTCGCGAGCGGCGAATCGGAGGGCAGCGAGCAGGTGAGACCGTTCTGCAGCTGGGTGGTAACGAGTTCTGACATGGCTTAAGCCTCCACTGCCTGGGCGAGCGCCTGGTCGAGGTCGTAGATGATGTCGTCGACGTCTTCGATGCCGACGCTGAGGCGAACGACACCGGGGAGCACGCCGGCGTCGATGAGCTGCTGCTCGGTCAGCTGAGCGTGTGTGGTCGACGCCGGGTGGATGATGAGCGTCTTGGTGTCGCCGATGTTCGCGACGTGGCTGGCCAGGTTGACCGACTCGATGAGCTTCTGCCCGACAGCGCGGCCGCCCTTGACGACGAAGCTGAAGACGCTGCCTGCACCCTTGGGCAGGTACTTGTTGGCCCGGTCGTGGTGCGGGTGGGACTCGAGCCCGGCCCAGTAGACCGCCTCGATCCGCGGGTCGGCCTCAAGCCAGGCGGCGACCCGGCTGGCGTTGTCGACGTGCGCCTGCATCCGGTAGGAGAGAGTCTCCACGCCCTGAGCGAGGGTTGCCGCTGACGTCGCGGAGAGCGCAGGGCCGATGTCCCTCAGCTGCTCGGCGCGGAGCCTGGTCAGGAACGCGTACTCGCCGAAGTTGCCTGACCATTCCAGGCCGCCGTAGCTCGGGACCTGCTGGCCGAACAGCGGAAAGGTGTCTGAATGCCAGTCGAACCGGCCGCTTTCGACGACAACGCCGCCGAGCGTCGTGCCGTGCCCGCCGAGGAACTTGGTCGCCGAGTGCGTGACGATGTCGGCGCCCCATTCGATCGGACGGTTCAGATAAGGCGTCGCGATGGTGGAGTCGATGACCAGCGGGATGCCGTGGGCATGCGCGACGTCGGCGAGCGCTTCGATGTCTGCGATCTCGCCCGACGGGTTCGCGATGGTCTCCGCGAAGATCAGCTTCGTCTTCGCCGTGATGGCCTTCGCGTAGTCTTCCGCGTTCGCAGACTGCACGAAGGTGGTCTCGACACCGAAGCGCCGAAGTGTCACGTCGAGCTGGGTGATCGAGCCGCCGTAGAGGTTGGCGGATGCCACGATGTGGTCGCCGCTGCCGACGAGGCTCGCGAAGGTGATGTATTGCGCCGACAGACCTGATGCCGTGGCGACGGCGCCGAGCCCGCCCTCGAGGCTCGCCACGCGTTCTTCGAAACTCGCCACCGTCGGGTTCGCCAGTCGGGAGTAGATGTTGCCGTATTTCTGCAGGGCGAAGCGCGCAGCGGCATCCGAGGTGTCGTCGAAGACGAACGCCGTCGATTGATAGATCGGGAGCGCGCGCGCACCCGTCACCGAGTCAGGGATGTTGCCCGCATGGATTGCCCGGGTGCGGAAGCCGTATTCGCGATCTGCCATGGAACCGAGGTTACCGGCTTGGGAGCGAGCGGCCGGCTCTGTGTCGTAACACTGTGAAGTACAGCTCAGCCGAACAGCGAAACGGCGGCGAAAGCGAGGCCGGCGATGAGAAGCCAGGCGAGCAGCCCCACGACGAGCGTCCGCCAGCCGGTGGTGCCGAGACGCCGGAGGTCGACTGCCGCACCGAGCGCGAACAGGGCCATGGCGAGCAGCACGGTCTGGATGGCGTCCGCAGCAGCCAGGACTGTCTCCGGAAGTGGCACCACGGTGCGAAGAAGCATCGCCCCGATGAAGCCGGCGACGAACAGGGGAACGATCGGGGGCCGAACCGCCCCGCCTGTGACGTCGCGTCGGCGTCGGATGATGCCGGCGACGGCGACGACCGGTGCGAGCAGGAGCACCCGTGTGAGCTTCACGACGAGCGCGAGAGCGAGGGCACCGCTCCCGGCCAGCTGGGCTGTTGCGACGACCTGTCCGACATCATGCACGCCGGCACCGACCCAGTGGCCGAATTCGAGGTGGTCGAGGCCGAGCGGATGCCAGAGGGCCGGCAGGACAAAAATGGCGAGGGTGCCGCACAGGGTCACAAGCGCGACCGGGTGAGCCTGCTCCGAGTTCTTCGCCCGCAGGACACCCGCCATCGCACCGATTGCGCTCGCGCCGCAGATGGCGAAGCCTGTGGCGATCAGCAACGGCTCGTGGCCGGGGAGCCGGAACAGCCGGCCGAGCGCCCAGGTGCCGCCGAAACTGGCGAGGACGACACCAACGGTGCTGAGGAACACGCCCCAGCCGAGGCCGGTGACATCGACAAGGCTGAGCTTCAGCCCGAGCAGAACAATCCCGATGCGCATCAACCGTCTCGCCGAGAATGCGATCCCGGCGGCGAACAGCCCGTCCAGGAGCCGGCGAACGGCCGGCACCTGTCCGCAGACGATGCCGAGCATCACGCACAGGGTCAGCAGGGGCAGGACGGGAAGCAGCAGATGCAGTCCGGCGGCGGCGATCACGGCGACGCCGGCGAGGGCGAGGCCGGGTGCCCGGGAGCGCCAGACCGACGGCGCGGCCGACGCTTCGGTCACACCCATGTCGGCAACCAGGAGTGCAGCATCCAGAACCAGTACGGCACCGTGGTCGCCGACCAGAGCGGGAACCAGAACGCGGTGAGCGCCGCGGCTGCGACCACAAAGATGACCGCCACCCAGACTGCGCGGGTTCTCCGCGAGCGTTCGTCCTCCGGGGAGCCCAGCAGCACCCCAAGAGCGAAGACGAGGCCGAGCAGAAGGTACGGCAGGAACACGATCGTGTAGAACTGGAACACCGTCCGCCCGGTGTAGAGCAGCCACGGGAGATAGCCGGCGACCGTGCCCATGAGGATCAGCCCGACCCGCCATTCCCGGTACCTGGCCAGCCGATAGACGAGATAGAGCAGTGCGGCAGCAGCAGCCCACCAGATCAGGGGGTTGGCTATCGATGTGATCGCCTGGGAGCACGGTTCGGCGATGCAACCGTCGGCGCCGGCGCGGGGCGACGCGTACCACATGCTCGTCGGCCGGATCAGGGCCAGCCAGCTCACCGGGTCAGCGGAGTACGGGTGCGGCGCTTTCAGCCCGACATGGAAGTTGTAGATCGACTGCTGGTAATGCAGGAAGCTCTGCCAGACCGGCGGCACCCAGGAGAACGTCCCTGTCCATGCGTTCGACGACTGGTCGGCCCAGTGCCGGTAGTAGCCACGGTCGCTGACGAACCAGTTCGTCCAGCTCACCAGGTACATGGCGACGGCGGGGGGCACGAGCAGGAGGAAGGTCGCCGGCCCCTGCTTGAGCACCGCGGCGCTGGTCCACAACGCCAGGCCTGCCCGGCGCCTGGCGAGAGCGTCGACGACGATCAGGTACAGGCCGAACGCTGCGAGGAAGTACAGGCCGCTCCACTTGACGCTTGACGCGAGCCCGAAACACAGCCCGGCTCCGAGAACAAGGGGCCGCCACCAGAGCACAGGGCCCCACGCAGGATCGGCGCCCGTCGCACGTGCCGCCGCCAGGCGCTCGCCGAGGACGCGTTCGTGTCGCTCCCGATCAAGGAGGACACAACCGAAGCCGAGGAGCGTGAACAGCATCACCGAGTTGTCGAGCACAGCCACCCGCGACATCACGATGGCATGGCCGTCGATGGCGAAGAGAGACCCCGCGAGCACGGCTAGGAGCGTCGACGCGAACAGCTTTCGCGCGATGAGCATCAGCACAAAGACCGCGAGCGTTCCGACGATCGCGGTCGAGATCCGCCAGCCGAAGCTGTCGCCGGCACCGAAAACGGCCATCCCCAGGGCGATCAACCATTTGCCGAGCGGTGGATGAACCACATACGACGGGTCGTCGAGGAAGCCGGAGGTTTCTCCGCGGTTGAATGCCTCATCCGCGTTCTCCGGCCAGGCCGATTCGTACCCGTTCGAGAGCAGCGTCCAGGCGTCCTTCACGTAGAACGTCTCATCGAAGACGAGGGCGTGCGGGTGGCCGAGATTCCAGATGCGCAGGATGCCGGCGACCAGGGTGACGAGCAGCGGTGCACCCCAGTACCAGGCCAGGCGCCGGCGTGGCGTCGACAGCATCCGTGAGGCCAGGTCGTCCAGCCAGGAACCGCGCTCGCCCTCGTCGTCGCCAGCTGCCCCGGCCGCCGCGGCCGGGTCGCCGGTCACGACCAGCGCGGACGGATCGCGATTCGGGGTGGACACCCTGCCATGCTAACCATCGCGGCGAGCGGGGCAGGCGGCGGGTGGGAGACTGGGACCATGATCATCCTCGCAGCGACCCCGATCGGAAACCTGGGGGACGCGTCGAAACGCCTCGTCGACGCCCTGAGCACGGCCGAGGTCGTCGCCGCAGAGGACACGAGGACGACGGTGAAGCTGCTCAAGGGCCTCGGCATCTCGCACAAGCCCCGGCTGGTCAGCCTGCACGAGCACAACGAACGCGAGCGATCTGCCGAACTCATCGAGTTCGCCAGGGACAGTGACCTGCTGGTGCTCAGCGACGCCGGCATGCCGACGGTGTCCGACCCCGGTTACCACCTCGTCGTCGCCGCGGTCGAGGCCGGCATCGAGGTCTCGGTCCTGCCCGGTCCGAGCGCCGTGATCACGGCGCTCGCCGTCTCAGGCCTGCCCACCGACCGGTTCACCTTCGAAGGGTTCCTGCCGCGAAAGCACGGGGACCGGATCCAGTCGTTCCGGCAGCTCGAACACGAACGCCGCACCATGGTCTTCTTCGAATCCCCGAACCGCCTGGCCGCCTCGCTCGCCGACGCCGCATCCGTCCTCGGAAAGGACCGCAGGGTCGTTGTCTGTCGTGAACTGACGAAGATGTTCGAAGAGGTCAAGCGCGGCACCGCCGCCGACCTGGCCGGCTGGGCCGAAGCCGGCGTCCGCGGTGAAATCTGCATCGTGATCGCCGGCGCCGAGAAACGCGAGGTCGACCTGCACGACGGTGTCGTCCAGGTGCTCGAACGGGTGACAGGCGGTGAACGGCTGAAGGAAGCAACCGCGCAGGTCTCCGAAGCGACAGGGCTGAGCAAACGGGAGCTGTACCAGGCCGCTCTCGCCGCCAGGCACTGACACGAGTCGCCCACTCTCGCGGGTGCGACGCGAGCATCACCCGCGAAAGCGGGCAACTCGCGATCGGGCGTAACCCCACGAGGCTCGGCAATAGGATTGACTCCATGGCCAGCGGCAATTCGTTCTACATCACCACGCCCATCTTCTATGTGAATGATGCACCCCACATCGGTCACGCCTACACGGAGGTGGCCGCTGACGTTCTCGCCAGGTGGCACCGCCAGGCCGGCGACGACACGTGGTCGCTGACCGGCACGGACGAGCACGGCGAGAAGATCCTCCGCACGGCGACCGCCAACGGCACGACGCCGAAGGAATGGGCCGACAAGCTCGTCACCGAGGCGTGGAAGCCGCTGCTGGCGACCATCAACATCAAGAACGACGACTTCATCCGCACCACTGACGAACGCCACGAGACGAACGTGCAACTGTTCCTTCAGCGGCTGTTCGACGCCGGGTTCGTGTACTCCGGCGAATACGAAGCGCTGTACTGCGTCGGTTGTGAGGAGTTCAAACCGCAGTCCGAGATCGTCGACGGCACCGGGCCGTTCGAGGGCCAGAAAGTCTGCGCGATCCACTCCAAGCCGCTCGAACTGCTCCAGGAGAAGAACTATTTCTTCCGGATGAGTGACTTCACCGACCGGCTGCTCGCCCTGTACGAGGAACGCCCCGAGTTCATCCAACCGGAGTCCGCTCGCAACGAGGTGATCCAGTTCGTCAAGCAGGGGCTCTCTGACCTGTCGATCTCCCGTTCAAGCTTCGACTGGGGCGTCAAGGTGCCATGGGACGACTCCCACGTCGTCTACGTCTGGTTCGACGCCCTGCTGAATTACGTGACCGCTGTCGGGTATGGGCAGGACGAGGAGGAGTTCGCCCGCCGCTGGCCGGCAACCCACATCGTCGGCAAGGACATCCTCCGGTTCCACGCCGTCATCTGGCCGGCGATGCTCCTGGCCGCCGGCCTCGAGGTGCCCAAGCAGGTGTTCGGCCACGGCTGGCTTCTCGTCGGCGGCGAGAAGATGTCCAAGTCGAAGCTCACCGGCATCGCGCCGACCGAGATCACAGACACCTTCGGCTCAGACGCGTTCCGCTACTACTTCATGCGCGCCATCGCGTTCGGCCAGGACGGCTCGTTCAGTTGGGAAGACCTGTCCGCCAGGTACCAGTCTGAGCTCGCCAACGGGTTCGGCAACCTCGCCTCACGCGTGATCGCCATGGTCACCCGGTACTTCGACGGTGTCGTTCCTGCCGAAGCGGAACGGACCGACGCAGAACTGGTCATCCATGCTGAGGTGTCTGCGGCATCCGACCTTGCTGACGCGTCGATGGAGAAACTGGCGGTGCATGACGCCATCGCGGCGATCTGGCGGATCGTCGATGAGCTGAACGGGTACATCACCGATCAGGAGCCGTGGGCCCTTTCGAAGGACGAGGCGAACCGCGAACGTCTCGGTACTGTGCTGTACACGGCGCTCGAGGGGCTGCGCGCCCTCGCCGTCCTGCTGTCGCCTGTGCTCCCGGAGGCAACCGCCCGGCTGTGGACCGCGCTCGGCGCCGTCGGCGCGCTCGGCGCCCTCGAGGACCAGCCGCTCCGCGAGGCAGGGACCTGGGGTCAGCTGCCTGCTGGCACGCAGGTCTCCGCACTGGAGGCGCTGTTCCCGCGCATCGAGGCCACGGTCAACTGACCAGCCGGATGCCGCTTCGCCGGCGCGCAAGTGGGGTACCGTCGAGATCATGACGAACTCCACGCCAGCGCGCCAGGAACTTCGGTACCCTCCGCTGCCGGAGGCGTTGCTTGTGCCTGTGTATGACAACCACACCCACCTGGACCCTTCCGTCGGATCCGGGCGCCCCGTCGCCGACGGGGGAGCACTCGACTACCGGGAGCATCTCGACCGCGCGTCGAGTGTCGGCGTCCGGGGGATCGTGCAGGTCGGAACAGACGTCGAATCCTCGATCTGGAGCGCCGAGACGGCGGCCATCGAGCCGAGGATGCTCGCCGCCGTCGCGATCCACCCGAACGAGACCCCCAGGCTCGACGCCGAAGGTGCCCTCGACGACGCCCTCGCCGTGATCGACGAGCTGGCCGGCCGGCCCCGGGTCCGGGCGATCGGGGAGACCGGTCTCGATTACTACCGCACCGGGCCTGAGGGCCGCGCGGCTCAGCAGCGATCCTTCGAGGCGCACATCCGGATGGCGAAGGAGCACAACCTCGCCCTGCAGATCCACGACCGCGACGCCCACGCCGACGTTCTGGAAACCCTGCGCCGGGTCGGGGCTCCCGAACGCACTGTGTTCCACTGCTTCTCCGGCGACGCAGATCTCGCCAGGGAATGCGCCGACAACGGATGGTTCATGTCGTTCGCGGGAACGGCGACGTTCAAGAACGCCCAGAACCTGCGCGACGCGCTCGACGTGGCGCCGAGGAACCTCCTCCTGATCGAGACCGACGCGCCATACCTGACGCCGATGCCTCATCGTGGCAAGCCAAACGCCCCCTACCTGCTTCCGCACACCGTTCGGGCGATCGCGGCCCAGCTCGGCGCAGATCCGTCGATGCTTGCCGCCCAGATCTCCTCGAACACCGAGTACGTGTACGGCCACTGGGATGACGCCCCCGTCACCTCCCCGCCGGACCCGTACGACACTCCCTCTCAGAAAGACGCTGAATGAGCCTCCTCGGCCCTGCAGAAATCCGTGACCTCGCCGATCTGCTCGATGTCCAGCCGACGAAGAAACTCGGTCAGAACTTCGTCGTCGACGCCAACACGGTGCGCCGCATCGTCAAGGTCGCAAAGGTGGCGCCAGGGGAGCACGTGGTCGAGGTCGGCCCCGGGCTCGGCTCACTCACCCTCGGCCTGCTCGCGGCAGGGGCGAGCGTCGTCGCCGTAGAGATCGATCACCGCCTCGCGGACCAGCTGCCGAAAACCGTCGACCTGCTGCAGCCGGGCGCACCGCTCACCGTTGTGAGCGCCGATGCGATGCGGATCACCGAACTCCCGGGCGACCCGACCCGGCTCGTCGCGAACCTGCCGTACAACATCTCCGTGCCCGTCCTGCTGCACCTGCTCGAGCACTTCGAGTCGATCCGCGCCGGGGTCGTGATGGTTCAGGCCGAAGTCGGGCACCGCCTCGCTGCCGAACCCGGTTCGAAGATCTACGGCAGCCCCAGCGTCAAGGCCAGCTGGTACGGCACGTGGCGAACCGCGGGAACCGTGAGCCGCCAGGTGTTCTGGCCGGTCCCGAACGTCGACTCCGTCCTCGTCGGCTTCGACCGGCGAAACGACGCGATCGGCACCGAAGAGGAGCGCGTGCTGACCTTCAGCATCGTCGACGCAGCGTTCCAACAGCGGCGGAAGATGCTGCGTCAGTCTCTCGGTCAGCTGCTCGGCGGATCGGCGGCAGCGACGGATGCCATGACGGCGGCCGGTATCGCGCCGACCGCCCGCGGAGAGGAACTCACCGTGCACGACTTCCTCGCCATCGCCCGCCAGGTCCGCTCGCTGTGATGGTGGTCTCCCGGCAGAGCGGAAGCATCGGCGACGCGTCCGTCCTCGCCACGACCGGCCAGAGCCGGGAGAGCTGACGAAGGATCCTGACGGACGCAGACGCGACCGATTCGAAACACAACGTCATCGCGGCCTGGATCGCCACCGAACACGGTGTC